>NZ_CP044011.1:0-227500 GCF_016864555.1 Sinorhizobium sp. BG8
TTCATCCCCTGATACCGGAGTTCCGTTCATGTCCGACCCTGCGTTGCCATTCCCTGCGACATCCGCGAGATCGAAGGCAACGTCTGGCAGGCTACCCCCAATCAGTACGTGCGTGCCGCTGTCAAAGGCGCCGACGTCATGGTGTTCCTCGTTCCCGCACAGGAAAACGGCCACGATTTCGACGGCATCCTCGACAGGGTGGACGGTTGCTTGTCAGCGGCTCGCGCACCAACGTGCACCCATCGCTCTATGGCGCTCAGGCGACGGAAGCCGACGGCCCGTTCGACCCCGCGCGCGATGCCACGACCCTGCCGCTCATCCGCCGCGCGATCGAACGCGGCATTCCGCTGCTGGCGATCTGCCGTGGGATTCAGGAACTGAACGTGGCGCTCGGCGGTACGCTCGCCAACGACATCCAGGACACACCGGCATCTGGGATCACCGCAAGCCCGACGTGCCGGAACTCGACGAGGCCTATGGCATCCGGCAGAACGTGATCGTCAAGGAGGGCAGCTGCCTTGCGGCGGCGGTGGGCCCGGGTGAGATCCAGGTCAACTCCCTGCATCGTCAGGCGATCTCGCGCACCGCGCCGCGCCTTGCGGTCGAGGCGCTTGCCGAGGACGGCACGATCGAGGCCGTTTCGGTGATCGACTCCAAGGCCTTCGCCGTCGGCGTCCAATGGCATCCGGAATACTGGGTGGGAACGGACGGAACCTCGAACAAGCTGTTCAAGGCTTTTGGCGATGCGGTGCGCGACTATGCCGCCCGCAAGCAGCACACCTCCGAGAAGGCCGGAGCGGCCTGAACCAGGCCGTCAGTCGACCACGGCCATCGTCAGCAGCGCGTCCGACGGTTCGATCGCCTCATAGGCAAGCCCGTCACCCTCCGCGATGGTGATGATCGCCTCACCCTTGGCATTGCCGACAACGACCATCCCGTCCCCGTCTCGATCCAGGTTCGGGCCTTCGACAGGCCCGCCAGACGAGGTCGCAATCGGGCCCGGCGCTGAAACGCAGGCTGCGGTTTGAAAGCTTCTCGCCGCGCTGCGCAAGACAGCTCGTGTGCTCGGCGGCATTCGCAATCGAATAGGTCTTCTGCGGATTCGGTTTGGCGATCGACGCAACGACGATCGGGTCCGGCCCGTCCTGTACCTGCCGGCTCGCGAAGGCCCACAGTCCGGACGCGACGATGGCTGCCATGCTCGCAATCATAAGCATCTTCATGGACGCTTCCCTCAAGCTTGGTCCCGCATGAGACGCGGCGCGAGGCGCGCCGCAGCGGGTATCTGGAAGATCACGCTACGCGCCCAAGCTTGCGAAAGGCTTACTAAAGGATTTTCTTGATCGCTAAAATGCTGCCGGAACGAGGACCGCAGCACGAAACCGTTGCCCGCCCCTTCCCCAGCCGGAGCGGCGGCATCCGTGCCTCTGCATTCCCTCAGTGCGGGTAAGGGGTCTCCGCGACAGGGGTCAGCGGCGCGCCGTTGAAGAACCAGCCAAGCAGATTGTCCGCGACCAGATCGGCCATGGCGTCACGGGTGGCGACGGAAGCCGATGCGACATGCGGCAAGAGCGACATGTTCGGCATGTCGAGGAAAGCCCGCGGCACGTGCGGTTCGTCTGGAAAACGTCAAGGCCCGCCGCCGCTATCGTGCCATCCCGAAGAGCGCGCGCAAGATCGTCCTCGTCCACGGTCCAGCCACGGCCGACATTGATGAGAACGCCGTTTGCCCCGAGCGCGCCGAGAACCTCGGCGTTGATCGTCTTGTAGGTGTCCGGCGTCTTCGGCACGATGGCGATGAGCGTATCCACGCCGAGGCAAGCCCCAGCAACGTCGAATGATAGGTATAGGCTACACCCGGCCTCGGCGTACGGGTGTGATAGCTGATCTCCACGAAGCCTTCAAGGCGGCGGGCGATCGCCATGCCGATGCGGCCCAGACCATAGATGCCGATCTTGCGCCCTCTGAGCGTGAGCGGCGTCAGCGGGAACTGGCCGTCGCGCTCCCAGCGTCCTTCCCGCAGCCATGCCTCGGCTTGCGGGTAACGCCGGACAGTGTTGAGGAGAAGCGCAAGCGTCGTATCCGCCACTTCCTCGTTAAGCACATCCGGCGTGTTCGTCACCACGATACCGCGTGCCGCCGCCGCACCGACGTCCACTCCATCATATCCGACGCCGAAGCTCGCGATGATCCGCAGTGCCGGCAAGCGCTCCATGAGCTCGGCGCTGAACCTGCCTGATACGGCCGCACCCGTAATTTCCGGAGCAAGCTCGGGATCGATGAGGTCGGGATCCGCGCGCTCGATCCGCACGATGTCACACTTTTCCTGAAGCCTGAGGATGACGCGTTCGCGGATCTGGCCGGGAATGAGGATTTTGGGTCGGATGTCGCTCATGGTTGTCCTGTATTGCGCATGCGTGGAAATGCCGCGTCAGCTCTCGATGTGATGGCGCAGGGGCCCTGTCGACTGGCGGATTCGCATTTCAGGCTTGATGAGGTGAATGCCGTCAGGATCGTGATTTCCGGAAAGCTTGTCGAGGGAGCGCCGGGCGGCGCTGCGCCCGACCTCCGACTGGCCGTTCCAAACGGTTGTGAGCGAAGGGGTCGCGATGGACGCCTCCTCGAGATCGTCATACCCCGTGACCGAGACGTCGCGGCCGGGAACCAGCCCGGCACGGGCGATGCCGTTCATCAGGCCGATCGCCACGAGGTCGTTCCAGCAGACGGCGGCCGTAGGCTTCTGCGGCAGTGACAGGAAGTTGACCGCCGCCTCGAACCCGCCCTGCTTCGAGCGGGCCCCGGGATGCGCAGCGCGGGTCGACCTCGATATTGGCCTTGCGCAAGGCGTTGACGTAACCTTGGTAACGGTCGCGGCCTGTCGAGGTCTGGTCGGTGCCGCCGACCATCGCGATGACCCGGTGGCCGAGCCCGATCAGGTGGTTGGTGGCAAGCGAAATCCCGTAGGTATCGTCTCCCCGGAAGATCGGCACGTCGAGCCCGTCGATCGAGCGCGCGATGAGGATGGCCGGCATGCCATTGTCCTCCGCGAGCTGGATGTCCTCCGCCGGTGTTCCGATCGCCGGCGACATGATCACCCCGTCGCCGCCAAGCTGCAGCAGCGTCTCCACGAAGGTGCGCTGCTTTTCCACCGAGTCGTAGTGGTTCGACAGGATGAATGTCTGCTGGTTTCGGTCGAGTTCGCTCTCGATTGCCTTGAGGATTTCGGCATAGAAGGGATTCATGATGTCGTGAACCACGACGCCGATGATACCCGATCGCGAGGTCCGGAGACTGGCGGCGCGCCGGTTGTAGATGTAGCCGAGTGCCCTCGCCTGCTCCTTGATGCGATCGCGGGTGCTCGAGGCGACCAGGGGGCTGTCTCTGAGGGCCAGCGAAACTGTTGCCGTCGAAACGCCGAGCGTCTCGGCAATGGTCGAAAGCTTGATCTTTTGTGCCACGACGCGCTCCCCGCGGAAGCGCTCCTGAACTGTGCGGCGCCCCTTAAAAGATTTATTTAAACGCTTTAAATCTCCTCCGCAACATCCTTCTCAGCGGGCTCCGAGCGGCCTTCGATCACCCCGCGCAAATTGTCGTCGACAGCTCTCAGGAGCTTGGAAAGTGTGCGGATCTCCTTCTCCGACAGCCCCTCGACAGCCTGGCCTTCGCTGACCCGTACAGCCTCTCCGATGACGGAGAGCGAACTCCTCCCGGCATCGGTTAGGTGAACGACGGTGAGGCGCCCGTCATCCTCATCCGGTCGCCTCTCCACGAAGCCCTGCGCCTCGAGCCTGCCTATGGTGCGGGTCATGGTCGGCGCCTTGACGCCGAGGCGCGCGGCGAGCGAGCCCGCGGTCAGTCCGCCCTCCTCCGCCAGTGCCATGATGACCCCGTCCTGCCCGGCATAGAGACCGGCAGACAAGAGGTTCCGCGACAGCACCGTGCGCATGGAGCGCGCGGCCTGGACTATGCTGCCGCCGAGCGGCGGAATCCCCGCCTCCTCCTGGCCCTTCTTTTTGCCGGATTTACCCTTTTTGCCGTCCTTGTGTTTCTTGCCCATCGTTTCCACCTGACGCGGATTGTTCTGTGGTTGCTTCTCGGCTGCAAAAATCTTGCATCGTATGGTCCTCCCTGTATGACTCATTGCAACTGCTTGCGGCAAGACAAGATCAGGGGATGGGCGATGGTGCGACCGGCGCGACGCTGGAGTGACAATGACGCAAGACTCGCTCCGGCCGAACGCGCGCGATGGATCGCCGTCCTCCCGCTCGGTGCTCACGAGGGCCATGGCCCCCATCTGCCCCTCGACACGGACACGCTGATTGCGGAAGGCATCGTCAAGCGCCTGATCGCCGCCCTGCCCGCAGACCTGCCGGTGAGCTTCCTTCCGGTCGAACCGGTCGGCTACTCGCCGGAGCACCTCGACGTCCACGGCACCAAGTCGCTGGAATATGATGAAGCCATCGAGCGCTGGCTCGCGGTCGCCGGCGAACTGTTTCATCTCGGGCTCCGCAAATTCGTCATGCTGAATGCCCATGGCGGCAATTCCCCCCTGATGACCATCGTTGCGACCGAGGCACGCATCCGCTTCGGAATGCTTGCGGTCGCAACCAGCTGGACCCGCTTCGGCCAGCCCGAAGGCTGGATCTCGCCGGAACGCAAGGCGATCGACATCCATGGCGGGGACATCGAGACTTCCGTCATGCTGGCGCTCGACCCGGATCTGGTGGAGATCGGCAAGGCAGAGGATTTTTCGTCTCGCCAGACAGAGTTTGCCGAGCGCTTCACGCACCTGCGCGCCTATGGGCCGCATGCCTTCGGCTGGAAGATGTCCGATCTCAATCGGAAGGGCGTGGCCGGCAATGCCGCCAACGCCACGGCCGAGCGCGGCGAGCAGCTCCTCGACCACGCGGTCGCCGGCATCATTGAATTGCTGAGGGACGTCGACGCATTCGACATGTCTGATCTGGACTAGCCCGAGTGCGTCGCCGGCCCGCCCGGTCCGGGACAAGAATTCCGCGCCCAAGACCTTTGCTCTTGGCTCCCTCATCTCCTATATGAGGGCGACAATCCGACAAACGCGGCAGAACGCCAGCTCCGAGGCTACCATGACCGACACCGCCACGCAGAAGCCCATCCCCGTCACCGTTCTCACCGGCTATCTCGGCGCGGGCAAGACCACGCTGCTCAACCGCATCCTGACCGACAACCATGGCAAGAAATACGCCGTCATCGTCAACGAGTTCGGGGAGATCGGCATCGACAACGACCTGATCGTGGAGTCCGACGAGGAAATCTACGAGATGAACAACGGCTGCATCTGCTGCACCGTGCGCGGCGACCTGATCCGGGTCGTCGAGGGCCTGATGCGCCGCCCCGGGCGCTTCGACGCCATCATCGTCGAGACCACCGGTCTTGCCGACCCCGTTCCGGTGGCGCAGACCTTCTTCATGGACGACGACGTTCGCTCCAAGACCGAGCTCGATGCCGTCGTCGCCCTCGTCGATGCGAAGCATCTGCCGTTGCGCCTCAAGGATTCGCGGGAGGCCGAGGACCAGATCGCCTTTGCCGACGTCGTTCTCCTGAACAAGACCGACCTGGTAACGCCGGAAGAGCTCGCACGGGTCGAGGCCACCGTGCGGGTAATCAACCCCTCCGCACGCATCTACCGCACCACGCGCTCCGACATCGACCTTTCCAAGGTCCTCGACCAGGGCGCCTTCAACCTGGAGCGCGCGCTCGAGAACGATCCGCATTTCCTCGATCACGATCACGAGGACCATGTCTGCGGTCCCGATTGCGACCAGGATCACCACCACCACGATCATGACCACGACCATCATCATCATGACCACGATCACGACCACGATCACGACCATGATCATGGCCATCATCACCACGATCATGGCCCGTCCCCGATCCATGACGTGACGGTCCAGTCGATCTCGCTGCGCGGCGGCGAGATGAACCCCGACCGGTTCTTCCCCTGGATCCAGAAGATCACCCAGACCGACGGGCCCAACATCCTCCGCCTGAAGGGTATCATTGCCTTTGCCGGCGACGACGAGCGCTACGTCGTGCAGGGCGTGCACATGATCGTCGAGGGAGACCACCAGCGGGCCTGGAAGGACGGCGAGAAGCGCGAGAGCCGCCTCGTCTTCATCGGTCGCGACCTCGACCGCGAGAAGATCGAACGCACGTTCAAGGCCTGCGAGGCTCAGCCGAACTGATGCCGACAGTCGCACCTCTCGATCTCGACGGCCACGTCGTCGCGGCCGTTTTCCTCGGTGACGTACCGTTCTTCGCGTCCGCCTCCGGGGAGATCCATCGCCTGGACAACGGACACAAGGTGACGCAGGCCCATCAGGGACTGCTTGCCTGCGTACGGGACGCGGCGAACGACACGCTTGTGACGGGCGGCGAGGACGGCAAGGTCCTGCGCATCAGTTCCGAGGGCACCAGCACCACCCTTGCGGAAGTGCCGCGCAAGTGGATTTCCGTCGTGGCGCCGGCCCCCAGGGGCGGTCGCCTTTGCAGAAGGCAGAACGGCCCGCGTGCGCCTGCCGGACGGCACGGTGAAGGAATTCGCCGAGACCCGCACCGTCGAGGGCGTCGCCTTCGCGCCCAAAGGGTTGAGGATCGGCATCGCGCGCTACAACGGCGTTTCGATGCACTGGGTGGCCACCAATGCCCCGCCCGTCGACCTTGAGTGGAAGGGCGCCCATACGGGTGTGATCTTTTCGCCAGACGGGCGCTTCGTGGTGACGTCGATGCAGGAGAACGCTCTCCACGGCTGGAAGCTCGACGGCAAGGCGGGCGCCGACACGCGCCACATGCGCATGACGGGCTATCCGGCCAAGGTAAAATCTCTCTCCTGGTCGGCCAAGGGCAAGTGGCTTGCTTCCTCCGGCGCGCCGGCAGCCATCGTCTGGCCCTTTGCGGCCAAGGACGGCCCGATGGGCAAGGCACCGCTGGAACTCGGTACGCGCGCCGACGTGATGGTGACGGCCGTCAGCTGCCATCCGGTCGAGGATGTCGTCGCCATAGGCTATTCCGACGGCATGGTTCTCGCCGCCCGCTTCGCGGATGCGCGCGAAGTGCTGTTGCGCCGGCCGGGCAAAGGTGCGATCACCTCGATGGATTGGAGCCGCAACGGCAAGCTCCTGGCCTTCGCATCGGAAACCGGCGACTGCGGCGTGATCGACATCGCCGGATAGGAGAATGGCGCATGCCTTCGAAAACCGCACTCTCTCCGCAGATCGCTGACAAGACGCCGGCGCCGAGCCTGCGCCCGCACCCGGCAGACAGCGAGATCTGGACGATCGTCCGCGCGGAGGCCCGCGATCTCGCCGAACGCGAGCCGGTCCTGCGGGCAAGTCTCGAGCGCCTCCTCGCGGCCGAAAGCGATGCTGCGCTGCTTTCCGGCGTGCTTGCCACGCGGCTGGCGGCCGACGAGGCCGAGCGCCGGACGATCGGGCAACTCCTGACGGAGGTCTTTTCCGCAGAGCCCTACATCCTTGCAAGGGTGGAACTGGATCTCAGGGCCGTGCGCGAGCGCGACCCCGCCTGCGAGAGCTTCCTTCATGTGCTCGCCAACCTCAAGGGCTTCCACGCGCTGGAGACCTACCGGGCGGCGCACAGCCTCTGGCATTCCGGGCGGCGCGAGGCGGCAAACTGGCTTTCCAACCTCGCCTCGCTGGTCTTCGGCGTGGATATCCATCCGGCGGCCACGATCGGGTCAGCGGTGATGCTCGATCATGGATCCGGCATCGTGATCGGCGAAACCGCCGTGATCGAGGACGATGTCTCGATCCTGCAGGACGTGACGCTCGGCGGCACCGGCAAGCAGACCGGCGACCGCCATCCGAAGGTCAGGCGGGGCGTAATGATCGGTGCGGGCGCCAAGATCCTTGGCAACATCGAGGTGGGAGCCTTCAGCAAGATCGCAGCCGGAAGCGTGGTCCTGAAGGCGGTTCCGTCTCACTGCACGGTTGCCGGTGTGCCGGCATCTGTCGTTCGCATCCACCGCGCCGACGAGATCCCGTCCGCGAGCATGGACCAGACGATCCTCTGAGGCTCAGCTCTCTGCCGTCCCGATGATTTCCGCGAGCAGGCCGTGGAGCGCGTCCCGGTATCCCGTGCGCGCCGATGGTCCGCTTTCGTCGGACGTCATGGCGACGGTCAGGCCGAGTTCGGGCACGATATAGAGCATCTGGCCACCGAAACCCCAGGCGAAATGCACGGTCTTGCCGCCGATGACGCGCTCGAACCAGCCGTAGCCATAGCCGTCATTTGAGAAGCGGGAATTGGTGCGCACCTCCCAGGATTGCCGGACCCATTCCTCCGGCACCAGCTGCCTGCCGTCCCGCGTGCGGCCGCCGTTGCGGTAGAGCTCGCCGAACGCCAGAAGCGAGCGAGCGCTCATCGCCATCTGGTTGCCACCGAGATAGATGCCCTGCGGATCGCGCTCCCACGCGCCGATATGGAAATCCTCGAGCGGCCCGAGCCACTCGCGCGCCAGCGCCAGCGTGGGCTTGCCGCCGACCCTGGTGAGAATCGCCGAAAGCAGATGCGTCGACGCCGTAGAATAGAGCATCGCACCGCCCGGCTCTTCCACGAACGGCGCAGCAAGTGCCGTGCGCACCCAGTTGCGGCTCGACACCCAGCGCCCGTAGTTCGCACCGGACATCCGCTCCAGTCCCGCCTGCATCGACAGCAGATTGCCGATCGTCACCTGTGCGAGTCTCGGATCGGGTCAGCCGGCAGGTCGGCGCGAAGGATCGGTGCGATCGGCTGGTCGGTTCCCTCCAGCAGGCCCTTTTCGATGGCGATCCCGACCAGCGCCGAGACGATACTCTTCGATGCGGACTTGATATTGGTGCTCTCGCTCGTCGAATGTCCGCGATAGCCGCGCTCCGCGATGATCTCACCGTTGCGTGCAACGATGACCGTCCTGAGGGCCGGAAACGCCGACGCTTCGTCGAGAACACGCGAAAGCCCGCCACTGCGGGTCGCCGATGCCGGTTCCGCTGACCCTTCCAGCGCTTGCGCCTGCAGCGATCCCGGCGCCAACGGGAGCGCCAGGCAAAGGAAGAGGATGAGGACTTTTCTGGTCATGGGAGTGAGGTAGGGCATCGTCCGGCCGAAATCGCGGCGCCCCGCCACGCTTCACGCGTTCTTGAAGATTGGTGATGTGCGAAGCGTGCACGCCGGGCTTCGCAATCCGCCCCGCCACGGGAGCGGGGTGGATTGCGCGTGGGCACCCACGACGAACCAGATCCGGCCTACCACTCCAGCTCCACGTGCGGCCTGCCGTCCGATGTCTTCGAAGCGGTTCGCCCCGTTTCGTCGACGGTGCAGCTCACGCGCTGCCGGAAGGCGGAGAAGCTCTCGAAGGTCACCACGTCGACGGGTTCGTCAAAATGGAGCGTCAGGCGATAGTGGCCGGGGCTGGACGTAATCGCCTGGACCGCGAGCACCGTCGCGTCGAAGGGCTGTCCGAGATAGTGGCCGCGCACTCGCGAGCCGAGTTGCCAGGGATCGAATGGCGGGCGATTGCCGAGAGCCCCGTGAAGGGTGTTCCAGTCGCGAAAGCCGTATTGCGCGGCAACGAGTTCGAGCGCGCGGGAATGGCCGATTGGCTGGTCTTCGGCGGCAAGCCGGATCCTCAGACGTTTGGCCTGACCCTTCAGGCTCTCCAGGGAAGGAAGCGGCGTCGATAGACGCATGGTTTTCTCCAGTGTCTGCATGCGCCGTGTCGGAGGGGTCCGCATTGCCACCGGTCCGCATGCTATGATGCTGGAAAACCGTGTCGTATCAGAGAGACTTCACCAAAGCTTGCGCTCGCGGACGGCCGGGGCTCTCACCCGTCGGCCAGGTTTTTATCGCGAGGTGGGCCAGCTGTCAAACCAGCCCGCGACGGGATCCGCGAAGCCGAAAAAACGCACGCCGAAACCCCGGCACGGACGGCGGTCGAAACCGTCCGTGCCGGTTCTGCTCGGGAGGCAGGCAGGCGGCTCGGTTGCATTGGTATTTCATGTCAGGCTTTCCGCCTGCCCGGTTCCTGCAGGTCTTGCGAAGACGAAGGGATTGTGACGCTGTCAGCGCCGCAACACCCTCGCCCCGGAGACCCCACCCTGACGGCGAAGGCCTCAACCGGAGAAACCATCCTTCTTGCCCGGGTTGCGCCGGTGAGGCGGCCGGTTCGCGAACCCGGCTCCCTTCCCGAAGGACCGCCTTAGAATGACATACCCTTCGCGGGCGGGGAAAACGGGGAAAGTTTCCCCGCTCCGGATTCGCACACATAACCTAGAAACGATAGGTGAAGCCCGTGCCGATCAGCCAGGGGTCAAGCTTGGCCTTGCCCGAGAGCGACGTGCCGCCGAAGTCGACCTTCCACTCCGGCTCCAGGAACAGCTTCTTCACGTCGAAGTTGACACCCAGTGGTCGTCGATCATGTAATCGAAGCCGACCTGAAGCGCCGCGCCGAACTTGTTCTTCACGTCGAGGTTGGAAAAGTCGCCGCTGCCGGACTGATCGAAGAAGATGGTGTAGTTGACGCCAGCCCCGACATAGGGCTTGAAGGCACCGAAATCGGTGAAATGGTATTGCAGCGTCAGCGTCGGCGGTAGCAGCCATGTCTTTCCGACCTTGCCCAGCCCGGCGATCGAACCTGCTGCATCGATGTTGGCATAGGTGGCGCCGAGGATCAGTTCCGCAGCGATGTTGTCAGTGAAGAAATAGGAGATATCGAGCTCCGGAACGATCGTATCGCTGTACGACAGGTCGGAGCCTGCAATGCCGTTCACATGGCCCGAATCATTGGTCACGACACCCAGGCCGCGCACGCGGACCTGCCACGGGCTCGACGCCGCAAGTTCCGCCGCCCCTGGCGCCGGCTCGGTTATGGGCGTCAGGTCCGCCGCCGAGGCCACCTGCCCCAGGGTGGCGGCGACTGCGATCGCAAAAAGCCCCATGGGACGGGTCAGGGTGTTCAGCATCATTCTCTCCTTCATCGGTCATGAGCAGCGGAATCGCCGCTGCGATGCGGCGACTATCCGCCGATCCGACATGAGAGAGTTGAGCTGGATCAATACTTTAGCAACTGCTGTGCAGGTCTTTGCCGGTTTGGACAAGCGTTGCACTTATGCCACGCATTGCAATGCGGAGATGTATGCGCCGGTGGCTATCTTTCCAGGAAGGCCGCCCTCCCTTCCGGCAAGGCGGCGCACCGCCCTCGCTGCGACAGGCAGCGAAGGTTTCAACGACGGTCCGGATCGCTACCGGTTTCTGTCCGGGAGCGGCGAAGCCTGCCTCAGGCCGGGCGACCGGCCCTGCCCTCGAGTCTCACCGGGGCGTTCCGCCGAAGCGCGAACAGACAGAGCATGCCGAGCGCACCGAGCAGGATGATGAGCGCGCCGATCTTGGCGAGTGTCGGCTCTCCGCCGGCATCGATCTGCATCTTGCCGATGACGAGCAGCACGGCGCCGAGTTGATAGACGACGAACTGCGGCAGGGCGAGCCGGGATTCGCGCATGGATGGGTAGGCGCGCAGTATGAGCCCGAAGAGGATCGAAGAGACAAATCCCAAAAGATTGGCGTGGGCATGGGAATTGGAGAAGTTCAACTGCATCGCGACCCCCATCCAGATCCCGAATGCCATGCCGAACGCGAGCCAGAGCAGCCCGCAGCCAATATAGGCGTCGTCCAGTTTACGCATGATTATTCCCCCGTTTTGAGGCGGTGCCCGCCGGCACCGCCGCCCGATCGTAACATCGGGCGGGGAGATTGTCGCGCCAGCCGCAGTTCAACCGCAGGCCGCCCGATCAGGCCGCCTTGTTGAACTCCGGCCGACCCAGCCGGCGGCCGGAGGCGACGAGGACGCCGGCGGTGCCCTCGAGCCAGCCCTCTTTCAACTCCAGCGCCAGGAAACGATGGCGCTCGAACGGGCCGGGCATGACCAGATGGCAGGCCTTTTCCGCAAAGAAGCCGAAGCGCTCGTAATAGGGTGCGTCGCCGACCAGCAGGACTGCACCATGCCCCAGGTTGCGGGCTTCGGTCAGCGCTGCCCGCATCAGCGCGGAGCCGATGCCCTTGCCTTCGTGATCGGGGTCGACAGCAAGCGGACCGAGCAGAAGCGCGGGAACGGGAGCGCCCGAGGCGTCGATACCGGCCTCGACGTTCCACAGCCGCACTGTGCCGATCATGTGTCCGTCCCGATCTCGGGCGACGAGGGCGAGACCTTCTGCCGGAACCCGGCCGTGGCGAAGCTTCTCCGAGGACTTGCGGAAGCGGCCCTCGCCCATGGCGCGGTCGAGGAGGCGTTCACGCGCGACGACGTCGCCGGCATTCTCCGAGTCGATTGCGAATGCGGATTGCGCGAAAAACGCGCGGACAGAGTCAAGAACAGTGGCCATCCCGGCCTCCCGAACTTCAATTGCCGCCACAAGCGGGCATCAGACAGAGTTGTGAAAGGCGCTCCCGCGCAAATGCGGGAGCTGCCGGATCAGATGACATAGGCCTTCAGGGGCTCGAAGCCGTTGAAGGCGACGGCCGAGTAGGTCGTCGTATAGGCCCCGGTGCCCTCGATCAGAACCTCGTCGCCGATCGAAAGAGAGATCGGCAGCGGATACATGTTCTTCTCGTACATCACGTCGGCCGAGTCGCAGGTCGGGCCTGCAAGCACGCAGGGCTCCATCTCGTCGGCATCGCGAACCGTGCGGATCGGGTAGCGGATCGCCTCGTCCATGGTTTCGGCGAGGCCGCCGAACTTGCCGATGTCGAGGAACACCCAGCGATGGTTGTCGTTGTCAGACTTCTTCGAGATGAGGACGACTTCCGCCTTGATCACGCCGGCGTTGCCGACCATGCCGCGGCCCGGCTCGATGATGGTTTCCGGGATGTGGTTGCCGAAGTGCTTGCGCAGCGCCCCGAAGATCGCCTGGCCATAGGCCTCGGCGGAGGGAACGTCACGCAGGTACTTGGTCGGGAAACCACCGCCCATGTTGACCATCTTCAGCTCGATGCCCTGCTTGGCAAGCTGGACGAAGACGCGCTTGGCATCGGCGAGCGCAGAATCCCAGGCATCGAGCTTCGTCATCTGCGAGCCGACATGGAACGAGACACCGTAGGACACCAGGCCGAGCTGGTGCGCATAGACGAGCACGTCGACCGCCATCTGCGGTACGCAGCCGAACTTGCGCGATAGCGGCCATTCCGCACCTTCGCCGTCCGTCAGGACGCGGCAGAATACGCGGCCGCCCGGGGCAGCACGGGAGATCTTCTCGACTTCCTCGTGGCTGTCGACGGCAAACAGGCTCACACCAAGCGCGTGGGCGCGGGCAATGTCGCGCTCCTTCTTGATCGTGTTGCCGAACGAGATGCGGGCGGGCGTCGCACCGGCATCGAGCGCCATTTCGATTTCCGCGACGGACGCGCAGTCGAAATTGGAACCCATGCTGGCGAGCAGGCGCAGGATTTCCGGAGCCGGATTGGCCTTGACGGCATAGTAGATCGAGCTATCCGGCAGGGCATGACGGAAAGCCTTGAAATTGTCGCGCACGACATCGAGGTCGACAACAAGGCACGGACCGTCGGGACGTCGGGTGTTCAGGAAATCGATAATACGTGCGGTGGTCATCTTGCCATTCCCCATGATCAATTGGCTCCGGAAATCCGGAGGACAAAGGGCATACGCGAACATGCGATGGAACCAGCCGGTGGAGACCCCGGAACCAAGCATGCGCACGATGCGCGAACGATGAACTGAAGCCCGCCTAGGCTTCAATTCGGCTTTGTCTGCCATGGATTGGAGGGGAATAACCCAACCGCACTTCCGGCAATGAAGGTGTGCCTCTTCAGTAACCCCGGCTGATGGAAAGCCGGCAGACACCAGAAAGGCCCGCACCGTCGTTGCTTCAAGATGTCCTCGCATTTCCCGGTTGGCCGGAATAGCGACTGGAGGGGTTAGTTCCAGGTACCTTACCGATGACCTCACCTAATCGAGGGTCGGCGGACACCCACAGGCACGTGCGACTTTGGGCAGCACGGGAGATAAGGAGATTCCCTGTCGCAATCAAGAGTTTTTTGCCCCCCGCTATTGAAAATTCTTCCCCATCGGCGAAATTCGACCCAAGCCGCTCGAAGAATCAAGGATTTGGAGCAAAAAGATCCACCCGGGGCGATCGGGCGGCGAGATCGGCGCAGACAGACATGTTTCAGGATTTCAGCTGCGCTCGCCGCTTACGCGGCGCCGCCAAATTGGAAAGTCTTTTCAGATGGATACCTTGACCCGCATTCGGGCCTTCATCGATGTCGTGGACGCCGAGGGGTTTTCAGCCGCCTCGCGCAAGATGGGCCGCTCGAAGGCGCTCCTTTCCAAGTACGTCCGGGAACTCGAGGACGACCTCGGTGCGCTGCTTCTGAACCGCACGACACGCCAGTTCTCGCTGACCGAGGCGGGCCATACCTACTACCGCACCGCGTCCGAGATCCTGAAGGAAATAGACAACCTCGCCGACCTCGTGCGGGAGAAGAACACGGACCTCAAGGGGACGCTGAAGATCTCGGCGCCGCGCACCTTCGTCGATGCCGACATCGGCCAGTCGCTCGTCGATTTCGGGCGGGCGCACCCGGAACTGTCGCTCGAGATTGTCGCCGAGGACCGCTTCGTCGATCTGGTCGAGGAAGGCTTCGACGTGGCGGTGCGCATCACCCGGCTGGAAGATTCGGCGCTGATTGCCCGCAAGCTCGGTGACTTCCACCTGAAGATCTGCGCCTCGCCCGATTTCATCGAACGGACCGGCGCGATCACCCACCCGAACGATCTGGCGCGCCTTCCCTGCATTCTCGACACCAATGGGCGCTCCTACAGCAATTGGCGCTTCGTCGACGAGAAGGGCGCCGGCTTCAGCGTTCCGGTCAGCGGCCACATCGAGGTCAACAGCCCGATGACGGCGATCCGCGCCGCCGAAAGCGGCCTCGGCGTAGCCCAGGTGCCGGAATTCATCGCATCGAGCCGGCTTGCGTCAGGTTCTGTGGTGTCCCTGCTCGAGGACTTCCTGCCCACCGATCGCGGCATCTACGCGATCTACCCGCACCGCCGCTACCTGCCGGCCAAGGTCCGCACCTTCGTCGATTTCCTTCACGGCTGGTTTCGCCGTTTCCCTTCCACCGGCGGCTGACTGCGACAATCCGACAACCGCGACGGGTCCCAATTCCGTCCCAATTGAGATACATTCCATTGACTTGTTTCCACTTCGATCAAAGGGCGTCAGCGAACGCATGAACCATCGTACCATGCTCTTGGCCGGGCTCGCCTGGCTTGCTCCGGTGGCCGCCCTCGCCCACCCGCATATCTTCGCCGAAGCCCGGCTCGAGATCGTCGCAGGCGAGGACGGGACGATTTCCGAACTGCGCAACGTCTGGCGGTTCGACGACATGTTCTCCTCGAGCGTGATTCTCGATTTCGACAAGAACAGCAATGCGAAGCTCGATCCGGACGAGCTCGCAGAGGTCGGCCAGACGGTTCTCGAGTCGCTGGAGGAGTTCAACTACTACACCTCGATCACCGAGGACGGGAAAGACATCAAGGTCGCAAAGCCGGACGTGATAAACGTCGACTTCAAGGATGGGCAGCTCCTGATGTTCTTCAGCGTCAAGCCTGCGGAACCGATGCCCCTGAAGGGCAAGCTTACCTTCGGCGTCTACGATCCGACGATGTATGCCGCGATGGACTTTGCCAATGACGACGACATGACGGTCCTCGGCGACAAGTTCGACGCCTGCACGCACAAGGTCGTCCGGCCGGACCCGGACGAGGTTCTCGCGGAAAACCAGTCAACCCTCACCGATGCCTTCTGGAACGATCCGACGGGCACCGACATGTCCAAGCTCTTCGCCACGAGGATCGAAATCACATGCTGAATGGCAGGCTCGTGCGGCTCGCCCCGGCCGTCGCAATCCTGGTCCTCGCGGGACTGGGCTACGCCCACGCCCAGTCGCCGCTCGGCATCGGTACCGCAGAACCGGCATTCAACACGACCGGTCCCTTCGGCAGCTTCTTCGCCTGGGTCAACAGTGAGCAGCAGGGCTTCTATCGCATGCTGACGGGCGCGCTGAAGCAGATGCGCGACAATCCCTGGGCGGCCTCGACCCTCGTCGGACTGTCCTTCGCCTACGGCGTCCTCCACGCCGCCGGGCCCGGCCATGGCAAGGCGGTCATCTCGTCCTACATGCTGGCGAACGAGGTGGAACTGAAGCGCGGCGTCGTGCTGTCGTTCCTGTCCTCCATGCTCCAGGGCGCGGTCGCGATCCTGCTCGTCGGCGCGGCCTACCTCGTGCTGCGCGGAACCACGATCTCCATGACACGCGCCACCCATGCTCTGGAAGTCGCGAGCTATGCCCTGATCGCCGCCTTCGGCGCCTGGTTGCTCTATCGCAAGCTCCGGGGCGGTCCCAGAAAGGCCGCCGCCCTGAGCGCGCAGGTCAGCGCCACGTCTCACGAGCCGCACCACCACGATCATCACCACCACGGCCATGCAAATGACCACGGCCACCACCATGGGCCCGGCGAGATCTGCGCGACGTGCGGCCATGCCCACGCACCCGATCCGCAACTCCTGAAGGGTGAGCGCTTCAGGCTGAGGGAGGCATGGTCGGCAATCGTGGCCGTCGGTCTGCGTCCATGCTCGGGCGCGCTGATCGTGCTCACCTTCGCGCTGCTGAACGGGCTTTATCTCGGCGGAATTCTTTCGGTCTTCGCCATGTCGATCGGCACGGCCATCACCGTTTCGATCCTCGCCACGCTTGCCGTGACCGCCAAGAACGCGGCGATGCGCTATGCCGGCGACGGATCGGCGGCGCTGCGCCTCGGCAGTGCAATCGAGATCGTGGGGGCTTTGCTGGTCATGGTTCTCGGGCTCGTGCTCCTCGGCGCGTCGCTCCAGGCCTAGAGCAATTCCGCTTCTCTCGGGCTAGCGAGAGCGCTCAAACCCTTGTTTGACGCTGCTGCGGACACGAACCCGCTGCACGCCTCTTGAGGGGTAGACCTGCCGCAAATTGCGACGAGGCCGACCGTCGCGCTGACGGCAATCCGCAGAAATGGTGACTGAGACGGGCGAAATGCCTGCTACTTGTCGTGTCCGCGCTGGTAGCGTGCCCGCAGCCAGAACAGCAGGAAGAAAGCCAGCACGACCGCCGTGCCGAAGACGCCCGCGAGCCAGGGAGAAATCCCCCCGAGGGCAATCATCACCTTCGGAAGGAAGAAGAAGGCAAGCCCCGTCACGACCAGAATCACGGCGGCGGCGACGGCAGGCGACGTTCCCTTTCTTTCGGGCTCCACGCTCATGCCTTTTCCTTCAGGAGCTGAGCACGGATATCCTCCAGACGACGCTTCTGGCTTCCCGCCGCATCGAAGTTTTCCGGGTCGAGCCACAGTTCGAAAGCCCGGGCGACCACCGGCCATTCACCGTCGATGATCGAAAACCAGGCCGTGTCCCGGTTCTTGCGCTTGGACAGCATGTGTTGGCGGAAGACGCCCTCGTACTGGAAGCCGAGGCGGGCAGCCGTTCGCTTGCTCGGCTCGTTCTCGTCGTTGCATTTCCATTCGTAGCGACGATAGCCGAGGTCCTCGAAGGCATGCTTTGCCAGCAGATACTGCGCTTCGGTAGATAGAGGTGAACGCGCCATTGCCGGCCCGTGTGCTATACCGCCGATCTCGACGACGCCGTTTGCCGGATCCGGCCGCATGTAGTTGGCCATGCCGACGACCGTGCCGGTTGCGCGGTCGCGGAACACTTCGGTGACCCAGCCGCCCTTCTGCACGGCGCTCAGCCACGCATCGAAATCCTCGATGCCCTTGAAGTCGTCCTGGGTGAAATAGAGCAGCAGCGGGTTGATCGCCAGGCCGCCGAAGGCATCCCAGAGCGCCTGCAGGTGCGTCTCGCGATCGTATGGCTCGATACGAACATAACAGCCCTCCAGCGTTACCGGCGCGGGCGCCGGACGTGCAGTCCAATTTGCAAGATCAGCCATAAGTCACTCCCTGGTCCGCGACATCGCGCCGGCGGCATCAACGTGCTGCAGGCGGCGTTGCGGGTCGAGCCCGCAACGCATATTGCCATAATTCAGGGGATGCCCCGGCACAAATGGAAAGTGGTGATCGATCGATCACACGGCCGTGCCGGCCGGCGTCTTGGCGGCGGATACGGTCGCCTCGATATGGTCTACGAGCGCGTCCGCAAGCCCGAGCCTTCCCGCCAGCAGGTCGAGATAACCACGCTCCGCCCGGCTGTCAGGCTCGATTGTCAGCCGCGACGCTGTATAGAGCTCGACCTTCTGCTCCTCGCTTTTGGCGGCCGCAACGATCGCGTCCATGTCGATCGGATTGGCGAGCTCGCTATCGAGGAATGCCGTGGCGTCGTCGCCGAGGCCGGATACCTTGAGCTTGTCGATGATGCGTTCCCGCTCGGCCGCATCGATATGGCCGTCGGCGCGCGAGGCGGCGATCATGGCGCGCACCAGCACCAGTGCGAAATCGGCGGATACCGCTTCCGTCTCGAAGCCGGAATTGGTCGGAGGGGGAAGCAGTTCCGGGGTCGTCCCCGCGGCAGCGTCCTGCGGCGCCTGCCCTGCCTTGTAGGCCTGGTACGCCTTGTAGCCGAGGCCGGCGATTGCGGCCAGGCTGCCGAGCTTGAGAGCGCTGCCGGTCACCTGCCGGCCAGCGCCGGTGCCGAGCAGCACGCCGGCGATCGCGATCGAGGCGAGAGGGTTGTCCTTGGCGAGCTGGGTCACTTGCCCGGCCCTGTCCCGCACGGTCCCTCCCGCGCCAGGCACCTGCGATCCGAGGAACTGATCCAGCAATTTCTTCGCATCGAACATCTTGGCTCTCCGTTTCTTGTGCCGACTGCAACGGAAGATAGGATTGCCATATGCGAATTACAAACAGGCGAAAGCGCCGCATGCGCGGCGCGCTCGCTTGGGCCCGGCCTTGCTCAGCCCTTCAGTGCGAATGCTTCGGCGGCAAGCTTGGTGATTCCCGCCCAGTCACCCTTGACGATGAGCTCCTTCGGAGCGACCCACGAACCGCCGACGCAGACGATGTTCGGCAGCGAAAGATAGTCCTTCGCATTCGAAAGCGAGATGCCTCCGGTCGGGCAGAAGAGCGTGCCGGCAAGCGGCGATGCCAGAGACTTGAGGTAGGATGCGCCGCCCGCCTGCTCGGCCGGGAAGAACTTGAGAACCTCATAGCCCTCGTCGCGCAGTGCCATCACCTCGCTTGCAGTCGCCGCGCCGGGAAGCAGCGGAACCTCGAAATCCTCCGCCGCATCGAGAAGCGACGGTGTGGATCCGGGGCTGACGATGAACTGCGAACCTGCGGTGACCGCCTGCTCGAACTGGGCGGCGTTGAGGATCGTTCCCGCACCCGGAACGGCACCCTCGACCTCGTCGGCAACGGCGCGGATCGCGTCGAGTGCGGCCGGCGTGCGCAGCGTGATCTCGATCGCCTTGAGCCCGCCCGCCACCAGCGCGCGCGCAAGCGGAACCGCAGTTTTGGCATCCTCGATGATGAGGACCGGTACGACGGGCTGCAGCTTGAGGACGGAGAGGAGCTTTTCGTTTTTCTCGCGCATGGCATCGGCCCTTAAAACGATTGAATTTCCCGTGGAATATAGCGCTTGTCCGTTGATGTCGAGACAAAACCGCACGGTAGGGCTCAAACTTCATGCAAGCCCATACTGAGCGCTTGCCATCAGAGTGCTATAATGTAGTCTCGCTCGCACCTACGGTCCGCAACCATTCAGGGCGGAAAGCATGGCCAAGGAAATCGAAAGAAAATTTCTGGTTTCGGGAAGTCGCTGGCGCCAGACCGCCGATGCAGGCGTCAGGATTCGTCAGTCCTACATCATCACGACCGACGACCGGTCGGTGCGGGTTCGCACCTATGGCGACGGTCGGGCGCAGCTCACGATCAAGATCGGGCAATCCGCCCTGGTGCGCGACGAGTATGAATTCGACATCGATCCCGACGAGGCCAGGGACATGATGCGCCAGGCGATCGGGACGATCATCGAGAAGACCCGATACAAGGTACGCCATGGCTCCCACGTCTGGGAAATCGACGTCTACGGCGGCATCCACACGGGGCTGGTGATCGCCGAGGTGGAACTTGCGAGCATCCATGATGATCCGGACCTGCCGCCGTGGGTGGGCCGGGAAGTGACCGGCGAGAGCCGCTATTCCAACCAGGTGATGGCGCTCGGCCAGTCTGCGGGACTGACACATGCAGTTCATCTTCAGGCCTGACAAGCCGCTGGACAAGGAAATCCGCCGCATCGCCGGCGGCTATATCGAGAAGGCGATTACCACGCTCGAGGGCAGCCCACCCGGCGACGAAGAAGCCATCCATACGACGCGAAAGCAGTTCAAGCGCATGCGCGGCCTCTACCGCCTTGTGCAGTCAGCGGACAAGGAGTTCCGCGAGAAGGAGAATACGCGGATCGGGGAGGCCATGCGCGCCCTCGCCGCCGTCAGGGATGCGACGTCCCGCATCGAATGCGCCCGCCACCTCGCCGTCTCGGCATCGACCGCCGACGAGCACATGGCCATCATCCGCATCTGCGACCGCCTGGTGGAGTGGCGCAAGGAGCATGCCCCCAGCGGCGAGGAGATGGCGGCGCTGCAGGCCCGCACGATCGCCACCTGCCACGAAGCCAAGGCTGCCCTCGACACGTTCTCGGCGCCGGATTCGGCGCGGGCGACATCGCGGACCTTCGGCCGGGGATGGATGCGTACCAGCGACAGGGCCGCCAAGGCTATCGAGAACGCCAGGAATGGCGGCGATGCCGAAAGCTTCCACGCCTTGCGCAAGCGTGCGCAGGACCGGTGGATGCAGAGCGGCTTCCTGGCGGAGGCCTGGCCGTCCGCCTTCTTCGCGAGCTCGGCCAGGTCAAAGCGGCTCGTGCAGCTTCTCGGCGTCAATCAGGATATCGCTCTGCTCGGCAACTTCATCGATACGCATGCCGCCGATCTCGGCTCGTTCGGCGACGTCGCCCACCTTCTCTCGGTCATGATCGCGGAGAGCACCCGGATGCGAGCCGAGGCGCTTCCGCTTGCCGACGCCATCTTTGCCGGACGTCCCGAGCGGGAGGGCGAACGCGTCGAGCTCCTCTGGCGGTACGCCTGCAAGGTGCGCCGGTAGACAAAATGTCGCGAGCGCGCGCGGCAATTGCCTGAAAAGCCGCAAAGCTGTATTTGGCAGCCATGACCAGCGAACTCTCCATTCCCCGCCCCGAGGCCGACGGCCAGTTCCTTGTGGCCGCGCTCTATCACTTCGTCTCCGTGCCACGGTTCGCCGACCTGCGCGAACCGCTTCAGGCGCTGTGCGAGGAACACGGCGTGCGCGGCACGCTGCTGCTCGCCCACGAGGGCATCAACGGCACGATCGCCGGACCCGAAGAAGGCGTGCGAACCGTGCTTGCCTATCTGCGCGCGCAACCCGAATTCGCGTCGCTGCAGCACAAGGAGAGCCGTGCCTCCAAGATGCCGTTCCTGCGCATGAAGGCGCGGCTGAAGAAGGAAATCGTCACGATGGGCGTCGAGGACATCGACCCCAACAGGATCGTCGGCACCTATGTCGCGCCGAAGGACTGGAACGCCCTGATCTCCGATCCGGACACGATCGTCATCGACACGCGCAACGACTACGAGACCGCCATCGGCGTATTCCGCAACGCCGTCGATCCGAAGACCAAGACGTTCCGAGAATTTCCGGAATGGGTCCGGCAGAACGAGGGGCTGCACAACAAGCCCAAGATCGCCATGTACTGCACCGGCGGCATCCGCTGCGAGAAGGCGACCGCCTTCATGAAGCAGGAGGGTTTCGACGAGGTCTACCATCTCGAGGGCGGCATTCTGAAGTATCTCGAGGAAGTCCCCGCGGACGAGAGCCTCTGGGAAGGTGCCTGCTTTGTATTCGACGAACGCGTCTCCGTGACCCACGGACTGAAGGAAGGCGAACACAAGCTGTGCAGGGCCTGCCGGCATCCGCTGACCGCCGAGGAGATCGCGTCCCCGGTCTACGAGGCGGGCGTCTCGTGCCCCCATTGCCACACGGAACGAAGCGATGACGACCGCCTCCGCTTCCGCCAGCGGCAGAAGCAGATGGATCTCGCCCGCAAGCGCGGACAGAAACACCTCGGCAAGTAAGGCGGATCACCCGGAAGTGCTCGGCGGTTCCCGATTGCGGGATGCGCAAGAACAACGAGCACATGCGTCGACAGCCGGTCCGGTGATCGCGACGCGCTCGAGGGCGACTTCAGTCAGGCAACAGCTGTCGCTTGTGCACCGCCCGCCGAAGACCGGCGATGTCGCCGCTTGACGGCCTGGATTTCACGCATCAGCGCGTCGAAATCCTCGAGCGCCTCCTGCTCCTCCTGCGAAAGATCCTCGGGACGCCCGAAGCGGGTCAGCAGTACCGCAAGCGCATCCTCGATCCGGCCGATCTGCCGGCCATAGCTCGCGACGTCGCGCAGGATCTCGCCTTCGACCTCCGGGTTGGACGACGGGCCGAGATCGAAGCTGAAGAGACTGAAGCTCGTGTTGCCGGGGCTGAACACCCAGGTCCAGGGGTTGATCGTCTGCGTCACATCTCCGGAAAGCGGCAACTGGAAGCGGGCCATGATCGTCCCCTCGTTGATGGAGCACCAAGAATAGCCACACGACCGCGAGGCAGCAATCGCGCCCTAAACGCGGGGCGTGGGGCGCCAACCCTGAAATGACAATCCCGGCGGATGGCTTGTCCGCCGGGACCGTCATGAAGTGGCATCATGCCAAACCGGCCACGGCGAGGCCGGCGCCAACAGAGGCGGTTCACAGAAACGGCATGCCCAGGGGGTGGACCTGACGATCACCGCCTGGACAGGAATGCCGTCTCTTCGTCAGACCCATGCGGTACGCTCGCCGAACGGCGTGGAATCATCGAAATTCGTCGTTCCGATATTGCTCTTGCTTTCGTCCGAGGACGATTGCGTGGCCTGTGCGGCCTTGGCATCCTGTCCGTTCTGCGCTTCCCCAGACTTGCTGGCCTGCTGCGCTTCAAGTGAAGCGAGCTGGGCCTTCAAGGCTGCGACTGCCTCTTCAATCTCGGCCTTTTCTTCGTCGGACTGGGCATCTTCCAGTTCCGCTTCCTTGGCCGAAATTTGAGATTCGAGCTGAGCGATCTGCGAGCTTAGCGAACTCCCAGAACTGCTCGTCGAACTCGTGCTCGAGAGAAGCGATACCGATGAACTTGAAATGGCGCTAACCATCTTTTCGTCCTCTACTTCTTCTTCACAATGCCCCGGCATAGGCCGGGGCATGGGAACTCTTCCCTGCTTGCCGGGTTGCGGAAAAGGCGATTTATAAGGGGTCAGATCTTGTCACCCGCGCACGGGGAGAATGGAGGCCGGTTGGCGCCTCACGCAAATCCGTTCGGATTTTTCCGCGAGTAAGGGCACTTTCTTTGCGCCGTCTTTCGAAAAACAGCAATTCAAGGAAACAGGATTGCATTTGTTTCTGTTTCGCAATGAATTGCGCACCGGATACGCGGCGCCACGCAGCAACGCTTGGCAATATTGAGAGATATGGAGAGACAAAATTCCTGGGCGTCGCAACCGTTGTTTACCCGAAACATCACGATTTCGCCGACATTAGTTCATCTCTCGCGCCGGCCTGACGTAACGGCACCTCGTTTCTAGGCGCCGGCAGTAGATATTCGACGATTCGCCCCTATCCGAAAATGCAAATCGCGCGCCGTGTTTGCGGCGCGCGATGAGAAATCAGGTCCGGTGGGTCTTACCAGCTGGGGATGACCGAACCCTTGAAGGTGTCGTTCACGAAGGCCTTCACAGCGTCGCTGTGGTAGGACTCGACCAGCGTCTTGACCCAGGCGGCGTCCTTGTCCTTGGCGTTGATTGCGATGACGTTGACGTAGGGCGCCTTCTCGCCTTCGCGGGCGATCGGATCCTTTGCCGGATCGAGACCTGCTTCAAGCGCATAGTTCGTGTTGATCACGGCAGCGTCGACATCGTCCAGCGAGCGCGGCAGCTGGGCGGCGTCGAGCTCAGCGAAGGTGAGGTTCTTGGGGTTCTCGGCAACATCAGCCGGACCGACCTTGAGGCCAGCGCCTTCCTTGAGCTTGATCAGGCCGGCATCTGCGAGCACCAGCAGGGCACGCCCGCCATTGGTCGGATCGTTGGGAATTGCGACCGTTGCGCCATCGGCAAGCTCCTCGAGGCTCTTGACCTTCCTGGAGTAGACGCCCATCGGGAAGTTGACCGTGTAGGCGATGTCGACGAGGTCGAAGCCGCGGTCGGCGACCTGATTGTCGAGATAGGGCTTGTGCTGGAAGGAATTGGCATTGAGTTCCCCATCCGCCAGAGCCTGGTTAGGCACGACATAGTCGGAAAACTCGAGCACTTCGATGTCGAGGCCCTTGGTTGCCGCGACTTCCTTGACCTTTTCCATGATCTGCGCGTGCGGACCGGGCGTGACGCCCATCTTGATCGTTTCGGCGTGGGCAGCGCCCGTTGCGAAGGCGAGCGCCAGCGACGCCGCGAGAATGAGTTTCTTCATTGCTTTGCTCCTTGGATGTTCAGTTCTTGCGGGTGCGCCGGTCGAACCTTCGCGCCAGCGCGTCTCCGGCGCTTTGCACAAGCTGGACCAGCACGATGAGGACGATGACGACGATCAGCATGACGTCGGGCATGAATCGCTGATAGCCGTAGCGGATGCCGAGGTCGCCGAGCCCGCCGCCGCCGACCGCGCCGACCATCGCCGAATAGCCGATGAGGCTGACGATCGTCATCGTCAGCGCCAGGATCAGTGCCGGACGGGATTCGGCGAGCAGCACCTTGAAGACGATCTGCATGGGCGTGGCACCCATGGCGCGCGCCGCCTCGATCAGCCCCTTGTCGACCTCGCGGATCGCCGCTTCGACGAGGCGGGCGAAGAACGGGATCGTTGCGATGGTCAGCGGGACGATCGCCGCCTTGGTGCCGATCGACGTGCCGGTGATGAGCCGTGTCAGCGGGATGATCGCGACGACCAGGATGATGAAGGGCGTCGAGCGCGCGGCGTTGACGACAAGCCCGACGATGCGGTTCGTCGACGGTGCGGGGAAGAGCTCGCCGCGACCGCTGGTCGCCAGGAACACGCCGATCGGAAGCCCGATCAGCGAACCGATGAGACCGGCGATTGCGACCATGCGCAACGTGTCGAGCGTCGCCTTGGCGATGAGGAGGAGAAGGTCAGGCGACATAGCCGAGAACCTCCGTTACAAGGCCGTTTTCGTTGAAGAAGTTTCGCGCACGCTCCGTCGTCTCGGGCGTTGCGGCATAGGCGACCACCAGCGAGCCGTAGGGTTCGCCGCCGATCTCGTCGATCGTTCCGGCGATGATGTTCACCTCGGTTCCGACCGTCTTGATCAGCTGGGACACAAGCGGACGTTCCGCCGTGGCGCCGAAGAAGGTGAGCCGCACCACAGCCCTGTCCGTCGCTCCCGGCGCCGCCTTGAGATTTCTGGCAAGCGCATCGGGAAGCTTCGAGCCCGGAAGGCCGGACAAGAGAGCCCGCGTGGTCTCGTGCTGCGGCTGCGTGAACACGTCGAAGGTCCGCCCCTCTTCGACGATCCGCCCGCGGTCGATGACTGCAACCTTCGAGGTCACGGCCTTCACCACTTCCATTTCATGGGTGATGAGCAGGACGGTCAGCCCCAGATCGGCGTTGATCGTCTTCAGCAGTTCGAGGATCGACTGGGTCGTTTCCGGATCGAGCGCCGAGGTCGCCTCGTCGGAAAGCAGCAGCTTCGGTTCGGTGGCGAGCGCGCGGGCGATGCCGATGCGCTGCTTCTGCCCGCCGGAGAGTTCCGAGGGGTAGCGCGCATGCTTGTCGGCGAGCCCGACCAGATCGAGCAGCGGGCGCACGCGCGCCTCGATTGCCTGCTTGTCGACGCCGGCGATTTCGAGCGGAAGCGCGACATTGTCGAAGACGGTGCGGGACGAAAGCACGTTGAAGTGCTGGAAGATCATCCCGACCGAACGGCGAAGGCCGCGCAGGCCGGTTTCGTCCAGCCCGGCGACATCGACACCGTCGACGATCACCTTGCCGCCGGAAGGCCGCTCCAGTCCGTTCACGAGCCGGATCAGGGTCGATTTCCCGGCACCCGAGCGCCCGATGATGCCGGTGATCGAGCCCTTGGGCACGACAAAGTCGACGCCATCGAGGGCGACGAAGGCGCCGCTGGCGCCGGCCGTGCCAAACTGCTTGGACACGTTTTCAAAGGCGACTGCGGACTTTGCGCCTTCCTGCCCGGTGTGGGTGGCTGATTGGATTTTGCTCATCGCCAGACCGCCCCGGTCTGGGAGAGTGAAACAGGAATGGATGTCATCGGTGCTCTCGGATGTTCGAAGTCAGGTCCGTTCAGGACGGACGGAGAATGCGTTTGCTCAGGCCGACATTCGGCAACGCATTCGTATCAGGGAGCAACTCTCTATCATCTGGAGACCGGACATTTCAATTCGCGTTCGCACCCGCTGCAACGGGGCACGGGCACCCGGGCGCTTATGGACCATCAAGCGGCGGCAATGATAGGCATCATTTTCCGCCTGCAGCACCAATCCAGCAAAAAATTGCTCTTTGGCGCCAGGATTCGCCCCTGAGGCAGGAAAGTGTCGTGGAATGGGGTGAAGCCGGCAGAAGTTGGCCACGGGTGGGAACCCGGCCGCTCCCTGCCCCTTGCCCTACCCTTTCGCGGACGACGCGTGATTGCCCGCCGGAAACTCGCCGGCGAGGCGGGCGTACCACTCACCGCTTTTCTTGACGGTGCGAACCTGCGTCTCGTAGTCCACATGGACGATGCCGAAGCGCATCTTGTAGCCTTCCGCCCATTCGAAGTTGTCCATCAGGCTCCACGCGAAGTAGCCGCGCATCGGATAGCCCTCGGAAATGAGATCGGCGGTGACGGAGAGGTGCTCGGCGATGTAGTCGAGGCGCGGCTGGTCGTCGACCACGCCCTCCTCCACGCTCATGTTGTAGCAGGCACCGTTCTCGGTGATGTAGCATTCCGGCAGGTGGTAGTCGGCGTTGAGCTTGCGCACGAGATCGCCGAGCGCAGGCGCATAGACCTCCCAGCCGATATCGGTCTTGATGTCCGCGACGGGCGCCGCCGGAAGCGTGGCCGGGAACTCCGCGCCGGGCGCGGGGTCATCGTGGACGCGCATCGGCGTGTAGTAGTTGAGGCCCCACCAGTCGAGCGGCTGCGCGATCGTTTCCATGTCGCCCGGCTCGATTGCCGGCATGCGCCCGCCAAGTGCGGTCATGAAGCTTTCGGGATACTCTCCCTTGAAGATCGGGCCGAAAAACACGCCGTTGTTGAAATCGAAGGCGCGCTGCGCGGCTGCGACATCCGCGGCCGTGTCGCTGCCCGGATAGATCTGATGGGCATTGAGCACGATGCCGACCGGCAGGTCCGGCCGCTCCGAGCGGACAGCGGACACGCCAAGGCCATGGGCGAGATTGGTGAAATGCAGGGCATTGAGCGCCGCGTCCATGTTTCGCTCGCCGGGCGCGTGGATGCCGTAGAGATGGCTGAGCCAGACGGAGCACCACGGCTCGTTGAAGGTCGCTACCGCATCAAGACGGTCGCCGATCCGGGCGATCGTGGTCTTCGCGTAGCGCTGGAAGGCGTAGGCCGTCTGGCGCGCGGTCCAGCCGCCGTCGCCCGCCAGCATCAGTGGCAGGTCCCAATGGTAGAGCGTCGCGAAGGCCTTGATGTTTCGGGCCTTCAGGCCGTCGACGAGGCGATCGTAGAAATCGAGCCCCTTCTCGTTGATCGGCCCTGTTCCCTCAGGGATGATGCGCGGCCAGGCGATGGAGAACCGATAGGCCTCGACCCCCAGCGACTGGATCAGGTCGAGATCCTCCTCGAGCCGGTTATAGTGATCGCAGGCGACATCACCGTTGTGCCGGCCATAGACCCGACCCGGCATGTTGCAGAACGCATCCCATATCGAAGGCTTCCTGCCGTCGGCTTTCGAAGCCCCCTCGATCTGGAAGGCCGCCGTGGCGACGCCGAAAACAAAATCGCCCGGGAAACGGGCAGCGAGCATCTTGGGATCTGTCATGATCGATAATTCCGGTTGGCCAGCGGCAGCCCGATCGCCGGGCCGGTCCTGCTATAGTTCTGCAACGTTGCAGTAATGCGACTGTCCCCGGACTGCAACAACTGAAGTCGGAACGGACGGCTTTTCCTCATCCCGGAAAACGAGGCGATACAGCGCGAAACGACCGGCCTTCCCTCCATGCCGACCACTTCCCGCCGAAGCGGGAAGGGGTCTGGAGCTACGCGTCAGACTTTCACCCAAGCGCCGTTCCGCTGCGAGGAACGGACGCAGGCATCGACGAAGAGCATGCCCTTCAGACCGTCGTCGACGGTCGGATAGATGACGTCAGGATCGACCGCCACGCCCTTGCGTTTTGCGATGATCGCGCGCGCCGCCTCGGCATAGATATTGGCGAAGCCTTCGAGATAGCCCTCGGGGTGCCCGGAAGGGATACGGGTGACGCGGGCTGCGGCGGCATTGGCGCCGGCACCTGCACGGGTGATCAGCCGCTTCGGCTCGCCAAAGGGCGTGTACCAGAGATAGTTCGGGTCGGCCTGAACCCATTCGAGCCCGCCCTTTGTGCCGTAGACGCGCACCTTGAGGCCGTTCTCGTGGCCCGGCGCCACCTGGCTGCACCACAGCATGCCCTTGGCGCGAACACCGTCCTTCTCCGCAAAGCGCATCAGCACGTGGGCATTGTCGTCGAGACGACGGCCCGGAACGAAGCTGTCGAGGTCCGCGGCAAGCTCCTCCAGTTCCAGCCCGGATACGAAGGCGCCGAGATTGTAGGCGTGCGTACCGATGTCGCCGGTCGAGCCGCCCGCACCGGATTTCGACGGATCGGTACGCCATGATGCCTGCTTCTGGCCCGACTGTTCGATGTTTTCGGTCAGCCAGTCCTGCGGATACTCCATCTGCACGAGGCGCACCGTACCGATCTCGCCGTTCTGCACCATCTCGCGCGCATGGCGAACCATCGGGTAGCCGGTGTAGTTGTGGGTGAGCACGAAGAGCGCGTCGCTCTCATCCGCAAGCTTCTTCAGCTTGCGCGCGTCCGCAAGGGTCGAGGTCAGCGGCTTGTCGCAGATCACATGGATCCCGCGCTTCAGGAACTCCTTGGCCGCCTCGTAGTGCACATGGTTCGGCGTCACGATCGCCACCGCCTCGATGCCGTTCTTCAGCTTCGCCTCGCGGATGGCCATTTCCTTGAAACCCGGATAGCTGCGTGCGGGGTCGAGCCCCAGTTCACGGCCAGAGGCCACGGCCTTTTCCGGTGTAGAGGACAGGGCGCCCGCCACCAGTTCGAACTGGTCGTCCAGACGCGCGGCGATGCGGTGCACGCCACCGATGAAGGCGCCGGAGCCGCCGCCCACCATGCCGAGCCTGATCCGCGGCTCGCGCGCCTCGGTAGTGCTTCCTTCGATTGCCATAGGTTCTCTCCTGAAATTGGTCTTCGGGAGGGTATCCCCCCATCTGTCACGTCGGGACACCCTCCCTCGAGGGGGAGACTATCCGTTGCCCAAGGCCTGCACCTTTCGCAGGGTTTCAGTTCGGCCAGACGCGACCTTTATCCGATCTGCCCCTAAGGCGAGAGGCCCGCGGGGCAGAGGGTGTGAAGTGTGCGCTGTCAAAGTCCCAGCATGCGCCGGTTGGCAGCGTCGTCCGTGCCCGCGTCGGCGAAGTCGTCGAAGGCCTTCTCCGTTACGCGAATGATATGGTGGCGGACGAACTCCGCGCCTTCGCGTGCGCCGTCCTCGGGATGCTTGAGCGCACACTCCCATTCGACGACCGCCCAGCCTGCAAAGTCGTTGGCGGCCATCTTGGAGAAGATTGCACCGAAATCGACCTGCCCGTCGCCAAGCGAACGGAAGCGTCCGGCCCGGTTGACCCAGCCCTGGAAGCCGCCATAGACGCCCTGGCGCCCCGTCGGGTTGAACTCCGCGTCCTTGACGTGGAACATCCGGATGCGGTCCTTGTAGATGTCGATGTTGTCCAGATAGTCGAGGCACTGGAGAACGTAGTGCGAGGGGTCGTAGAGCATGCAGGCGCGGGCATGGTTGCCTGTGCGCTCCAGGAACATCTCGTAGGTGATGCCGTCGTGCAGGTCCTCGCCGGGATGGATTTCGTAGCAGACGTCGACACCGCAGGCGTCCGCGTGGTCGAGGAGTGGCTTCCAGCGCTTGGCCAGTTCGTCGAAGGCTGTCTCGACGAGACCCGCGGGACGCTGCGGCCAAGGATAGACGAAGGGCCACGCGAGCGCACCGGAAAAGCTTGCCATGGCGTTGAGCCCGAGGTTCTTCGACGCTGTCAGCGCAAGTTTCACCTGCTCGACGGCCCATTCCTGCCGGGCTTTCGGATTGCCGCGGACTTTAGGTGCGGCGAACCCGTCAAAGGCTTCGTCATAGGCCGGGTGCACGGCGACGAGCTGGCCCTGGAGGTGTGTCGAAAGCTCGGTGACCTCGACGCCGTTCTCGCGCGCCTTGCCCGCGAACTCGTCGCAATAGGTCTTCGATTGCGCCGCCTTTGCGAGATCGATCAGGCGCCCGTCCCAGCTCGGAACCTGCACGCCCTTGTAGCCGCAATCCGCGGCCCACTTGGTGATCGAATCCCACGAATTGAACGGTGCCGCATCGCCTGCGAACTGTGCCAGAAACAGGGCCGGGCCCTTGATGGTCTTCATTGAAGCTCTCCTCCCAGATGATCCGACCGCTTTTCGCCGGCCGGCTTCCTCGGTTGTCATTCCTGGCTCGAAGTCCTTGGAGGACCCGACCCTGAAACGTTTCAGGCAGCGGACGCTAGCATGGTTTCGCTACCCGACAATGGATCCGTCGGATTTTCCGCAGAAAAATCAGACAGATTGAGAAACCCCCGCAAGCGCTGTCGCGATTGCGGGGCCATGTCCAGATCAGACGTAGCGGTTGACCACGTTTTCCAGAAGCTCCTGCTTGCCGGAGCGCGGCTGCGGGTTGAGCCCGGACTTCAGCACCCAGGCCTCGATTTCCTCCAGCGTAAATCCGCCGTCGAGCATCTTCTTGGCTTCCGGCACGTTCCAGCCGGCGTAGCGATCGGCAAGCGGCTTGGACAGTGCCTTCTCCTCGATCATCTTCGCAGCAGCCTTCAGGCCGCGCGCGCAGCAATCCATGCCGCCAATATGACCGATCAGCAGGTCCTCCGGATCGAGCGACTGGCGGCGGAGCTTGGCATCGAAATTGGTGCCGCCCGTCGTGAAACCGCCGCCTGCGAGAACCTGGTAGTAGGCAAGCGCCATTTCCGGAACGTTGTTCGGGAACTGGTCGGTATCCCAGCCGGACTGGTAGTCGTTGCGGTTCATGTCGATCGAGCCGAAGATGCCGAGCGCGTTGGCGAGCGCCAGTTCGTGCTCGAAGGAGTGGCCGGCGAGGATGGCGTGGCCCTGCTCGATGTTGACCTTGACCTCGTTCTCCAGCCCGTACTTCTTGAGGAAGCCGTACACGGTTGCGACGTCGTAGTCGTATTGATGCTTCGTCGGCTCCTGCGGCTTCGGTTCGATGAGGATGGCGCCCTTGAAGCCGATCTTGTGCTTGTACTCGACGACGAGATTGACGAAGCGGCCGAGCTGGTCGAGTTCCTGGCCCAGGTTGGTGTTGAGCAGGGTCTCGTAGCCTTCGCGGCCACCCCACAGCACGTAGTTGTCGCCGCCGAGCCGCTGGGTCGCGTCGATGCAGGTCTTTACCGTCGCGGCGGCGAAGGCGAAGACATCGGGATCCGGGTTCGTCGCCGCACCCGACATGTAGCGTCGGTTGGAGAAGAGGTTGGCCGTGCCCCAGAGGAGCTTCACGCCCGTGTCAGCCTGCTTCTTCGCAAAGTGGTCGACGATCTCGTTGAGATTCTTCGTGTTCTCGACGAAGTCCTTGCCTTCCGGGCGCACATCGGCGTCATGGAAGCAGTAGAACGGCACGCCGAGGAGCTGAAAGAACTCGAATGCGACGTCGGCCTTGAGCTTGGCCGCCTTCATCGAGTCCTCGAACCACGGGCGCTGGAAGGTCTGGCCGCCGAAGGGGTCGCCGCCCGGCCAGACGAAGGTGTGCCAGTAGGCGACGGCGAAGCGGAGGTGATCCTCCATGCGCTTGCCGAGCACGATCTCGTCGGGGTTGTAGTGGCGGAAGGCGAGCGGATTGGTGCTCTCCGCCCCTTCGTACTTGATCTTGCCGATGTCACCAAAGAAACCGGTGCTCATGGATGTCCTCCTGTCTTTCGGAATGTGGTTTTCTGTTTCAGTAGGCAGCGCGGACAGCCGGATAGAGCCGGCGGTATCGCTGGTAGGCGTCCTCGTAGGCGGCGTTGAGTGCCGGCTTCGGTTCGATGGTCGCCGCAGTGCTCGGCGGTGTGCAGACCGACACGGGATCGGCGCCCGTTGCCGCGATCAGTCCAAGGCGGGCGGCCCCGAAGGCCGCGCCGAAATCGCCGTCCGCGGGAAGGTCGACCGGCAGGCCGAGAGTCGTGGCAATCGACTGCAGCCAGTAGCGGGAGCGCGAGCCGCCGCCGATCGCAGTGACGCGCGAAAGGCTGGTGCCGGCGGACTTCAGCGCTTCCAGGCTGTCGCGGATCGCGAACGATACGCCCTCGAGCACCGCCTGGGTCAGCGCCACCCGGTCGCTCTCGTGGCCGAGGCCAAAGAAGGCGCCACGCACCGCCGCATCGTTGTGGGGCGTGCGCTCTCCGGAAAGGTAAGGCAGGAACGTGACGGCGCCGGGCGCCTTCAGGTTATCGCCGAGTTCGCCGGTCAGGTCCGACGCGCTGGCGCCGGTGAGCCGCGAGTACCAGTTGAGGGCGTCGGTCGCCGAAAGGATGACCCCCATCTGGTGCCAGGTGTTGGGCAGCGCATGGCAGAAGGCGTGGACGGCGCTGGCCGGATTGGGAAGATAGGAGGCGTTTGCGGCAAAAAGCACGCCGGAGGTGCCGAGAGAAACGAAGGCGGCGCCTTCGCTGACGGTGCCCATGCCGCAGGCGGATGCGGCGTTGTCGCCGGCGCCGCCGGCCACGACGGCGTCGCCGGAAATACCCCACTTCGCCGCGAGTTCGGCGCGCAGGCGACCGGCCGGATCGGTGCCCTCGACCAGCGCCGGCATCTGCCGTTCCTCCAGATCGGTTGCCGCCAGAAGATCGGACGACCAAGCGCGCTTGCCGGTGTCGAGCCACGAGGTGCCGGCGGAATCCGACATTTCGGACATGTGCTCCCCGGTGAGCCACAGGCGGAGGTAGTCCTTGGGCAGGAGAACCCACCGGACCTTCGCGAAGATGTCCGGCTCGTTGTTCTTGACCCAGGCGAGCTTCGGCGCCGTGAAGCCGGGGAAGACGATGTTGCCGGTAATCGCGCGGAAACGGGGATCGGCATCGAGTGCGGCCGCCTCCGCGTGGCTGCGGGTATCGTTCCACAGGATGCAGGGACGCAGCACCTTGTCATCGGCATCGAGCAGGGTCGCTCCGTGCATCTGGCCGGAAAGGCCGATGCCGCGAACCGCCGAAAGCTCGCTCGGATGCTTGGCCCTGAGACCTTCGACGGCCTCCTCGGTCGCGCGGATCCAGTGCGACGGATCCTGTTCCGACCAACCCGGATGCGGGCGGGACACGTCAAGACCGCCGTTGGCGGAGCCGATGACCCGCTGGTCGCCGTCTATCAGCATCGCCTTGACGCCGGAGGTTCCGAGATCGAGACCCAGATACATGTGCGTTTCTCCCTAGCTCTGCCTCTCAGGGCAGATTGTCCTTCAAAAATATGTCGAGCCGGATGCGCTCCTGCGCGGCGATGACAGGCAGCCCGTCTGCCTTCGCCTTCAGGACGCGGATAGCGCTCCTGACCTCATGGCCGGCATCCTGGTTGAGAATTGCGTCGATCGTCCCGTCGAGGAGTGCGGCGCGCGTGTGCGCCGTCAGCTCATGGGCGACCACCGTCAGGTCGCGACCCGCCCCCTGTTCCTTGAGGGCACGGATCAGGCCGCGGTTGCCCGCGCCCAGACTGTAGATCCCGACAATCTGTTCGTCCGTCGAAAGTACATCGGCAATCAGCCTGTGCGCGGTCTCCGGATCGTCGCGGGCTTCGAGGACCGGCAGAACCGAAAGGCCGGAAAAGTCCTCCGCCATGACGGCTGCAAAGCCCTCGAGGCGTTCGCGGTGGTCGCGCACCAGCATGGAGCCGGCGAGTACCGCCACCCTGCCCCGGATACCGCCAAGAAACCTGCCGAGAAGGCTAGCGGCCGTGCGGCCGGCTGCGATGTTGTCGACGCCAGCGTAGTGATGTCGAAGCGAAGCGGTAAGGTCGGAGACCAGCGTCACGACCGGCACGCCGTCCTTGACGAGCGCATCCACCGAGGCCCGGACATCAGGCGCGTCGGTCGCGACGAGAGCGATGCCGGCGGGGGCCTCCCCGCGGAGTCCTTCGAGAACCGAGACGAGTGCGGCCGGATCGAACGCCGGCACCTCGACCGTGCGGATGGCGGTGCGCTCTGCGGCCGACCGGGCGATCGCCTGCCCGATCTCGGCGCGAAGCCCGTGCATGAACGAGTTGTCGCTGGCCGGCAGGATGAAGACGAGCGGATAGACGCGGCCCTTGGCGAGATTGGCGGCGGCGACGTCGCGCACATAGCCCAGCGTCTCGATGGCCTTCTCCACCCTTGCCCGCGTGACCCCGCGAACACCCGGGCGGCCGTTGAGCACGCGGTCCACCGTGGCCAGGCTGACGCCCGCTTCGGCAGCGATGTCATGAACAGTCGGGCGCATGTTTCCTCCGCGGACATGCCATAGAGGATTTTCTGATGTACGTAAATCAAAAATTCTCCGGCAGAAAACAAATCGGGCGCGGCCACTGGAAAAATCCATGCAGCCGCGCCCGCGCCGGAGGTATCAAGAGACTGAAAAGTCTGAACCTACAGGGTGACCATCCGTCAATGTCCGCCGCCGGCACCGCCGGCTGCCGAAGAGGGTTTGTTGATCATCAGAACACCGAGCACCATCGCCAGGAACAGCACGGTCAGCATGAGGAACACGTCGCTGAACGACAGGATCATCGCCTGCTTCTGGACGAGGCCGACCATCTGCTTGACCGCGACCGTCGCGCCATCGAGGCCGTGTGCGGTATAGTTGGCGGCCATGTTCGTCATCTGCTCGACAGCCGTGGGATTGCCCCAGTCGATGTGCTCGCGCAGGCGCATGTAGTGGACGTCCTGGCGGTTGGTCAGCACCGTGTTGATGATGGCGAGCCCGACGGCGCCGCCGAGATTCCGCGTCAGGTTGAAAAGGCCCGAGGCACCGCGGATCTTGGCCGGCGGCAAGGTGCCGAGCGCAATGTTATTGATCGGAACCATGCACAGCATCAGGCCGACGCCACGCAGGATCTGCGGAATGAACAGTTCGTAGAAATCCCAGTCCGCGGTGAGCCCGGTCATGATCCAGGTGCCCGACGCAAACGAGACGAAACCGATCGTCATCATCGCGCGCAGGTCGATCTTGCTCGCGAGCATGCCGGCGAGCGGCGCGGTGAAGAACATCGCCAGGCCCGAGACGAACATGGTCTCGCCGATCATCAGCGAGTCGTAGCCACGGATGCGCCCGAGGTAGACAGGATAGATATAGGTGAGCCCGTAGAGGCCTATGCCCATGACAAAGGAAAACGTCGAGCCCAGGGCGAAGTTGCGGTTGGCGAAGGCCTTGAGGTCGACCACGGGGAACTCCACCGTGAAGGCTCGGTAGAAGAACACCAGGGCGGCGACCACCGAAGCGACGGCTCCGATGAGGATGTACTCGTCATTGAACCAGTCGTTGGCGTTGCCCTCCTCCAGCACGTACTCGAGCGCGCCGAGGAAGATGGCCATCGAGGCAAGCCCCCACCAGTCGAACTTCTTCAACAGCGACATCTCGGGCTTGTCGAAGTCGATGAAGTTCCAGGTGACGATCGTGACGATGATGCCGGGAACGATGTTGATCAGGAACAGCCAGTGCCAGGAGAAGGCGTGGCTGAGATAGCCGCCGACGGTCGGGCCGATCGTCGGGGCGAGCGTGGCGATGAGGCCGATGATCGGCGAGACGATGTTGCGCTTGGAAGGAGGGAAGATCGTGAAGGCGGCAGCGAACACCGACGGAATCATGCCGCCGCCGATGAAACCCTGGAGCGCGCGATAGACGATCATCTGCTCGATGTTGGTGGCCGTCGCGCAGAGTGCGCTGGCGATCGTGAAGCCGGCAGCGGAGAAGGCGAACAGATAGCGGGTGGAGACGATGCGCGCGAGCGTTCCCGAGAGCGGGATCATGATCACTTCGGCGATCAGATAGGCGGTCTGCACCCAGGCAATTTCGTCGGAACCGGCGCTGAGGCCCGCCTGGATCTCGGAAAGCGACGCGGACACGACCTGGATGTCGAGGATCGACATGAACATGCCGAGGACCATCGCGAAGAACGCGATCAGCCGCTTCGGATCCATGGTTTCGGCAGCGGCCGGCGCCTTGCTGGGCACCTGGCCTGCGGTAGCTGTGGCGGACATCGTCGCCTCCGGTCTCTTACTTGGCAGCCGCTACGCCGGTTGCGGGCGCCGTGCGGGTGTCGACGTCGACGACGACACTGAGGCCGGCGCGCAGGCGACCGCTGTCGAGCGCCTCCTTCGGCAGGGCAATGCGCACGGGGACGCGCTGGATGATCTTGGTGAAGTTACCCGTCGCGTTTTCCGGCGGGAGAAGCGAGAATACCGAACCGGAAGCCGGCGAGATGGATTCCACCGTGGCTTCGATCGCGTGATCGTCATAGGCGTCCACGTGAACCTTTACCTTCGATCCGGGAACGAGATGCGCGATCTGCGTTTCCTTGAAGTTCGCGTCCACGTAGAGTTCGCGCACCGGCACGAGCGCCATCAGCTTCTGGCCGGAGGAAACGAGGTCGCCGACCTGGACCGAGCGGTTGCCGACGATGCCGTCATAAGGCGCCTTGAGCACGGTGAAGTTGAGGTCCCGCTGTGCCTTGTCGCGCTGGAGCTCGAGGGTGCGGATCGTGCCTTCCTCCTCCTTGCGCTGGGCTTCGAGGAGCGCGATGTTCGCCTTTGCCGCGGTGATGTTCGCCTCGCCACCGACGAGGTTCGCCCTCGCCTGGTCGAGCGCGACATTGGCGCTGTCGAGGGTTGCCGTGGTGCCCACAGACTTGGACTGCAGCTCGCTCGCGCGCTTCTGTGCGATTTCGGCACCCTTGAGCGCCGCGGTCAGCGCGACCTGTTGCGCTTCGGTCTGCGCAAAGCTTGCCTTGGCGCCGTCGATCTGGGCGTCGATGCGGTGGAGCGAGAGGCGGGCCGTGTCGATCTGGGCATTGGCCTGGTCGAGCGCGTTGCGATAGTCGCCGTCCTCGAGAGTTGCCAGGACGTCGCCGGCCTTGACCTCCTGGTTGGCGACCACATTGACCTTCTCGACGTAGCCCGTGACCTTGGGAGAAATCGTGGCGATGTCGCCCTCTATATAGGCGTCGTCCGTGGAGACCATGAAGCGGCCGTTCGTCCACCACTCGTAGCCGTACCAGGCGCCGGCGGCGAGCAGCACCGCCACGAGAACGGGGAGAACACGACGCTTTCCGCCGCTCTTGGCCGGGGCCGCTTCGGCCTCGACCTTCGCCGGACCGGACACGCCTTCCGCGCGGCCTTCCGCAGCCGGGACCGTCTCGGACGCGGGAACGAACTCTTCGTCGGCTTCGACGGGACGAACTCTCGCTATGTTGGTATTCTGCTTGCCTGACATCGTCGCACCGGATCGAAATTGAACAAATTTTATCGAACTGAACCGTTCGGTTCGATTGACATAGGCGCATTCCTGTCGCATATCAAGTGAAATCGAACCGAGCGGTTCGAAAATAGTATGGACGTACACTACCATGACGGATGTGAAGGAATTGGAATCAATCTGTGCGGATGCAGCACAGGCCGGTCGTCGCGCCGCGGGCGAGGATCCGGCCAAGCGCGAGCAGATCCTCGAAGGCGCCAAGCGCGTCTTCATGGAGCAGGGTTTCGATGCCGCCAGCATGAACGACATCACCCGTGCCGCCGGCGTTTCGAAGGGCACGATCTACGTCTATTTCCAGAACAAGGAAGATCTATTTGCGGAACTGATCGAGCGCGAGCGGACCCGGATCTCGGAGACCGCCGGCCACGCGTTGGACGCCGGCCTGTCCGTCGAGCAGGCGCTGCACGACTTCGGCGTGATCTTTTGCACACATATTTCGTCAAACTACACGATCAACGCGATGCGGATCGTGATCGGCGCCATGTCGCGCATGCCGGCGCTCGCCTGCAGTTTCCTGTCTTCGATGCGGATGAACCCGGTAACCGTCCTCAAGGCTTATCTCGACCGCCAGGTAAGTGCCTCGACACTCGCGATCGACGACACGGAAATGGCCGCACGACAGTTCCTCGAGCTCTCCACGGTCGGGATCTTCAAGCCGAGACTTTTCGGCTCCATGGCATCCCCGCCGCCCACCGATGAAATTGAGCGCATCGTCAACAGCGCCGTCAGGGTATTCCTTGCCGCCTACGGTGCTGAAAAGGCCTGACCCCCGCGAATTTCCTCGCCGATTGATGGCGCCGCCGGGAATTTCCACTCCCGGCGGGCGAGATGCCTTGTAAGCCTTTCAAATCTCCATAAATACGGGGACTCATACCCTACGCTCAAAAGGAGAGAAGATCGGATGGAGAGCATCCTCACCCTGATGCAGGACCCGGCGGCCTGGATTGCCCTCATTACACTGATTGTGATGGAGGTGGTCCTCGGCATAGACAACCTGATCTTCATTTCGATCCTCACCAACAAGCTGCCCCCCGAACATCGGCAATCGGCGCGACGCATCGGCATCAGTCTCGCCCTCATCATGCGGCTTGCGCTCCTCGGCACCGTGGCCTGGATCGTCCAGCTGACGACGCCGGTCTTCGAGGCCTTCGGCCACGGTTTCTCGTGGAAGGACATGATCCTGATCGCCGGCGGCATCTTCCTCGTCTGGAAGGCGACGAAGGAGATTCACCACAACGTCGATCCGGCCGAACACGGCGAGGATTTCATCGCGACCTCGGTGACCTCCGGCTTCACCGCCGCGATCGGCCAGATCCTTCTCCTTGACCTCGTTTTCTCGGTCGACAGCATCATCACGGCGGTCGGCATGACGCCGCATCTGCCGATCATGGTCATCGCCGTCCTCGTCGCCGTCTCGGTCATGCTGTTCGCCGCGACCCCGCTTGCGAACTTTATCGAGAAGAACCCGACGATCGTCATCCTGGCTCTCGCCTTCCTGTTGATGATCGGGACGACACTCATCGCCGAGGGCATGGGCCTTCATGTGCCGAAGGGCTACGTCTACGCGGCCATGGCCTTCTCGGCGCTGGTCGAGCTTCTCAACATGCTCGCCCGCAATGCCCGGCAGAAGAAGAAGGCCAGCGGCGCGACGGTCCACTGAGGCGCCAAGCCTCCCTGCTGCCCTTCCCGGTCGACCGGGAACGGCAGAACCGGCCGCCGGTGTCGTCGCCGGCGGTCTGCACGGCTTCCCGCTTGCTTAATCCGGCAAGCGGGACTGACCGGCCCGCGCTCCCGCATGCCGGCCGCAGCCTGACTACTTTGCCAGCTCTGCGTCGATCGCCGACAGCAGGCGGCCATCCTCCGCGGTGACGTCCGGCGCGAAGCGGGCCTTGACCTCGCCGTCGCGGCCGATGAGGAATTTCTCGAAGTTCCAGAGGATCTCGTTGTCATCGGCGACCTCCATGCCGAAGCCACGCAGCCGCTCCTTCATCGGACCATCGCCGATGACGGGCACGCCGGAGCCGGTGAGCGCGCCGTAGAGCGGATGCTTGTCCTCGCCCTTGACGGAAATCTTCGAGAAGATCGGAAACTTCACGTCGTAGGTCAGCGTGCAGAACTCGACGATCTCCGCATCCGTTCCCGGTTCCTGGCCCTTGAAGTTGTTGGCGGGGAAGGCTGCTATGACCAACCCCTCGTCCCGCTTGTCCTCGTAGAGCTTCTCCAGACCTTCATATTGCTTCGTCAGCCCGCATTTCGAGGCGACGTTGACGACAAGCATGACCTGCCCCCTGTAGTCGTCGAGTGTGGTCTCGCGTCCGTCTGCGCGCTTCACGGGAATATTCAGAACGCCGCTCATCGGCAAATCTCCTAATCAAATCAGTGGGCGCGCAACCCTATCCCTCTTCGCCTATTTGTCCAGAGACGTTGACAGCAAGCCGTAGCCCTTGCCCTCGGACGATGCGACGCGTCCGTTCCGGCGCGACGATCCACCGATCGAGCGTGACCCAAGAGCGCTAAGGCCCGGCGGATTATCCGCCGGGCCTTGCTGTGGGGGGTACAGGGAACGAAGACACGAACCGGACGGTTAGGGAGCTCGCCTGCCTATTCGTTGGCCATGGGGAGAAACCGGTAAAATCCCCATGTTCTCCGCCCCGTCGGGTCCGGTTGGCACGGTCCGCATCTTCAACATCCTAACGGCCGCCGGACGGGATTGTTCCGGACGCCAAGCTCATGCTGCTCAGGAACTTTTCGACCGATTGCCGATTAATCATGCGACCACTCCAGACGCCTCAACGCTCCTGAGCTATAATCTTCTTCGACGCCCCGCGCGGGCGCCCGTGCCCGGAAAGACCTTCATGTCGACCGATCAGCTTCTGTCGTTCATCGTGATCTTTCTGATGATGGCCGCATTCATCTGGGGCAAGTACCGCCATGACGTGGTGGCCGCCTGCTCCCTGCTGGTGGCCGTCGCCGTCGGAATCGTTCCATTCGAAAAGGCGTTTTCCGGTTTCAGTGACGACATCGTGATCATCGTCGGCAGTGCGCTCGTCGTCAGCGCCGGCATCGCGCGCTCCGGCATCGTCAATGTTGCGGTCCAGCGCTTCTTCCCCAACCTGACAACACTGCAGACCCAGCTCGCGCTGTTGATGATCTCGGTGGCGGTGCTTTCGGCGTTCATCAAGAACATCGGCGCGCTTGCGATCATGATGCCGATGGCCTTCCAGTTCGCCAAGCGTGCCGGAGTTCCGGTGTCGCGCTACCTGATGCCGATGGCCTTCGCGGCACTCCTCGGTGGCCTCATGACGCAGATCGGAACCTCACCCAACATCGTCGTGTCGCGGCTGCGCCACGAGATCACCGGCCAGTCCTTCACGATGTTCGATTTCACCCCTGTGGGCGCGATCCTGACGGTGGTCGGGATCGTCTTCCTGATTTTGTTCTACTGGCTGGTGCCCGCCCGCGCGAACCAGAACCCCTCGATCGAGGAGGCCCTGGAACAGTCGGCCTATTCCTCCGACGCAACCGTCATCCCGGGGTCGTCCACCATCGGCAAGACTCTCCGCGAACTATTGAAGCCCGGCGAGGGCGAGGTTGCCGCATCCGCCATCATTCGCGGCGAGAATCGCTTGGCGCCGCTGCCGGACGTGAAGATCCTCGAGGGCGACACCGTTCTGATGGAGGGAACACCCGGCGGGCTCGATCACGTGGTGTCGAGCGGAGGACTGAAGCTCTCCGGCAAGCCGATCCGGCACTTCACCGGAGACGCCGACGACATCAGGGCGATCGAGGCGATCGTCGCCAATGATTCACGGGTAGCCGGCCTCTCTGCTCGCGCCCTGTCGCTCTTCCACAGCTACGGCATCAACCTGCTGGCGGTCGGCAGGCAGGGTCAGAAGCTCGGGCAAAAGCTCAGCGAGGTGGTCCTGCAGCCTGGCGACGTGGTGGTGATACAGGGCGACAGCAGGACGTTGCCGCACTCCCTGCAGGACCTCGGCCTGCTTCCGCTCGCCCAGCGGGAGATTTCCCTCGGGCGGCCGCGCAAGGCCGTCCTGCCCGTGCTCATCCTCGCGGCCGCGATGGCCGCGACCGCGGCAGGAGCGGTGCCCGTCGCCACCGCCTTCTTTGCCGCTGCCGTCGCGATGGTGCTCCTGAAGGCCATCCCGCTCGCAGACGCCTATCGCGCGCTCGACGGATCGATCCTGGTGATGCTCGCCGCACTCATCCCCGTCAGCGACAGCCTGCGCACCACGGGCGGCAGCGAACTGATTGCCGGATGGCTCGGCGCGGCCGCAAGCGGCATGCCCGCATTCGGAGCGATCGCGCTCATCCTGTTGACGGCGATGGCGGTGACGCCCTTCCTCAACAATGCGGCGACCGTTCTCGTCATGGCACCGATCGCGGCGAGCTTCGCCGAGACGCTGGGCTACCGCCCGGAGGCCTTCCTGATGGCCGTGGCCATCGGTGCCGGCTGCGACTTCCTGACCCCGATCGGCCACCAGTGCAACACTCTCGTCTTCGGACCGGGCGGCTACCGGTTCAGCGACTATCCGCGCCTCGGCTTGCCGCTGTCCTTCATCATCGTGGTGGCCAGCATTCCTGCCCTGATGCTGTTCTGGCCGTTGCGTTAAACCGGAGGCGCCGGGCTTTCACTCCCTTGACGTGCCCGGTTGAATATGGTCTCACGCAGCCCACGTGGAAAACTCCGTCTGCGCTGCATGTTTCGGCGAATTTGCGGACTTTCCTTCCCGTAAAGAATGAGCCGATAACGCCGGAACACGTCCGGCGCAGGCTCTGGACCATGTCGAGACGGACTGACAATCATGACCACTTCCGGGACGACCTCCGGCGTTCGCGTACGCATCGCACCCTCTCCCACCGGCGAGCCGCATGTCGGCACGGCCTACATCGCGCTGTTCAACTACCTCTTCGCGAAGAAGCACAACGGCACATTCATCCTGCGCATCGAGGACACGGACGCGACCCGCTCCACGCCCGAATTCGAGCAGAAGGTGCTGGACGCGCTGAAATGGTGCGGCCTCGAATGGTCCGAAGGTCCTGACATCGGCGGTCCCTACGGTCCCTACCGGCAGAGCGACCGCAAGGACCTCTACCAGCCCTATGCACAGGAGCTTCTGGACAAGCAGCACGCATTCCGCTGTTTCTGCACGCCGGAGCGGCTGGAGCAGATGCGCGAGGCACAGCGCGCCGCCGGCAAGCAGCCGAAGTATGACGGCCTCTGCCTTCACCTGTCTGCCGAGGAAGTCACCTCCAAGGTGGCGGCCGGCGAGAGCTCGGTCATCCGCATGAAGATCCCGGCCGAGGGGTCTTGCGACTTCACCGACGGCGTCTACGGCGATGTCTCGATCCCGTGGGATTCGGTGGACATGCAGGTCCTCATCAAGGGCGACGGCATGCCGACCTACCACATGGCAAACGTCATCGACGACCACCTGATGAAGATCACCCACGTCGCCCGCGGCGAGGAGTGGCTGGCTTCGGTTCCCAAGCACATCCTGCTCTACCGCTATTTCGGCTGGGACGAGCCGATGTTCATGCACCTGTCGCTGATGCGCAACGCCGACAAGTCCAAGCTGTCGAAGCGCAAGAACCCGACCTCGATCTCCTACTACACGGCGCTCGGCTATCTGCCGGAAGCGCTGATGAACTTCCTTGGGCTGTTCTTCATCCAGATCGCCGAAGGCGAGGAACTGATGTCGATGGAGGAACTGGCCGGGAAGTTCGACCCGGACAACCTCTCCAAGTCCGGCGCGATCTTCGACATCCAGAAGCTCGACTGGCTGAACGGCCGCTGGATCCGCGAAAAGCTGTCCGAGGAGGAATTCGCCGCACGCGTCTTCGCCTGGACGATGGAGAACAACCGCCTCATGGACGGCCTCAGGCTTTCCCAGTCGCGCATCACCAAGCTCGGCGAACTTCCGGACCTCGCAGGCTTCCTGCTCAAGTCCGACCTCGGCCTGGAGCCTGCGGCCTTCGCCAAGGTGAAGTCGAGCCCGGAAGAGATCCTCGAGATCTTGAACACGGTTCAGCCGGACCTCGAGAAGATCCTCGAATGGAACGTCGAAAGCATCGAGGCGGAGCTGCGCGCGGTGGCAGACCGGTTGGGCAAGAAGCTGAAAGTGGTCGTCGCACCCCTCTTCGTCGCCGTATCGGGCTCGTCGCGCTCGCTTCCCCTCTTCGACTCCATGGCGGTCCTCGGCCGCTCCGTCGTGCGCCAGCGCCTCAAGGTCGCGGCCCAGGTGGTCGCCTCCATGGCCGGCAGCGGAAAGTAAGGACAGAACGATGAACGACAAGACGACACCAGCCACCCTCTCCTCCGACGCCACGGAAGTGCGCCGCCAGAAGCTTGATCTTCTGCGCAAGGAGATCGGCGACGTCTATCCCGCTCACTTCCACCGCACGCTCACCAATGCGGAGCTGGCGGAGAAGTATGCGCATCTGGAGCCCGACACCGAGAGCGGCGACACCGTGACCGTCGCCGGGCGTGTCTATTCCTCGCGCAACTCCGGCATGTTCATGGACATCCATGACGCCTCCGGCAAGGTCCAGATCTTCTCGCACAAGGACACGACTCCCGAAGAGGCGCGCGCGCTCCTGCCGATGATCGACCTCGGCGACATCATCGGCGTGACCGGCCAAGTCCGCCGCACCAAGCGCGGGGAGCTGACGATCAACGCGCAAGAGATCACCATGCTGACCAAGACGCTGCTGCCGATGCCGGAGAAGTGGCACGGCGTGGCAGACGTCGAGATCCGCTACCGCAAGCGCCACCTCGACATCATGACGAACGAGGAATCGAAGCTGCGCTTCCAGCAGCGCTCGAAGATCGTCTCCGGAATCCGCCGCTTCATGGAAAACGACGGCTTCATGGAAGTCGAGACACCGATGCTGCATTCGGTCTATGGCGGCGCCACGGCCGAACCCTTCAAGACGCACCACAACACGTTGAAGCTCGACATGTTCCTGCGCATCGCGCCGGAGCTCTATCTGAAGCGTACGCTGGTCTCGGGCCTCACCGACAAGGTCTTCGAGATCAACCGCAACTTCAGAAATGAAGGCGTCTCGACCCGGCACAACCCAGAATTCACCATGATGGAGTGCTACTGGGCCTATGCGGACTACGAGGACATCATGGACCTCGTCGAGCGCCTCTTCGCAGAGCTTGCCACCAGGGTGCACGGCTCCACCGAGTTCACCTATGGCGACACCGAGATCTCGTTCAAGGGTCCGTTCAAGCGGGTGCCGATGCCCGACGCCGTCAAGGAAGTGACCGGCATCGATTTCCTTTCGATCAAGACGGACGAGGAAGCCCGCGCTGCCGCCAAGGCCGCCGGCTTCGAAGTCGAGAAGGACTGGACCTGGGGCGAATGCCTCGCCTTCATCTTCGAGGAGAAGGTAGAGGGCACGCTGATCCAGCCGTCGCATGTCACGCATTTCCCGAAGGACATCTCGCCCTTCGCCAAGGAAGTACCGGGCGAGCCGCGGCTCGTCGAGCGCTTCGAGACCTACTGCAACACGTGGGAAATCGGCAACGCGTTTTCGGAGCTCAACGACCCGGTCGAACAGCGCGCCCGCATGGTCGAGCAGCTCGAACAGGCGCATGCCCGCGGCGAAAAGGCAAAGCAGCTTGACGACGAGTTCCTCGACGCGATCGACCAGGGCATGCCGCCCGCAGGCGGCCTCGGCGTCGGTGTCGACCGGTTGATCATGCTCTTGACCAACGCCCCGTCGATCCGCGACGTCATCCTCTTCCCGGCGCGCCGCGCCAAAAACGACTGAGCCTCATCGGCTGGACTAGACCATCTAAAGCCCCGCTCACGCGGGGCTTTTTTCGTTATGTGATGTTTTTGTTCCCGGCCGGATGAGGCCAGACGAAGCAGGAGGCGACAGCTGCCTCGATCGTCGGCTCGTGAGCCTATGCAAGGGATCGACTGACGGGCGTCAGTGCGTCTCGGACGCCTTTTCGTGCGCTTCGGCCGGCTCGGCATGCTGCTCGCCGCCCTCATGCGAGGCTCCGTCGGCAGGCAGCGCTTCCACGCCGGCACTGTCCGCTTCCTCGATGGAGACCGGCCCGTGACTTTCGCCGGACGCTTCGCCCGCGGCAGCTGCCAGAGCCTCGAAACTGGTCGGATCTACGTGCTCTCCGGCGTCTTCGGCGGAATGCTCGCCCTCCGCCGAAGCGTGTTCCTCAGCTGCTTCGTGGCCGCCGCTTTCTCCGTGTTCCGCCGGCTTCTCGCCATGGCCGCTTGCAGGAGCTGCCGCCCCGTGCCCGCTGCTGGAGCCGCCGTGTTCGCTCGCCTGCCCCTCGACGACGGGATCCGTACAGTCCTCGCGCTCGGTCATCGCGGTCACGATGTCCCGGATCTCGGCGAGGCTCAGTTCCTTCTTCTCGCCGTAAAACTCTCCGTTCTCTGCCGGGCTGCCTTCGACGTAGCGCGCCTCGAAGGGCGCTTTCATGCCCGGAATTGCTGCGGGCTTCGGAGCGAACAGCACCTCGGCTCCGATCGCACGGCCGCGCATGTCCGCTCGGACAGCGGGACCCGCCTCGTCGAGGAGGATGACCTGATAGAGGTCGGCTTTCTCTTTGCCGGAAAACGAAGCGGCAACGCGAAGCGCCGTCTTGATGCGCACGTCGCCCTCGAGCGCGCGGGCGCGCACGAACTTGCGGATCCACTGCTGGCCGTTCTTGTTGAGGCGCACCGTTTCCACGTTGACGCAGGCGACGCCGGAGATCTTCTCTGCCGGAGGACCGAGAATGGCCTCCTTGCCGAGAATGACCGCGCCGCACCCGAGGCGCCCGACAAAACAAGAATGCCGGCGCCGAGAATGACCACCTTGCGGGACAATCGCAATTTCGACGGGATGAACTTCGCCAAACGCACTACTCTCGGTTCAAAGCTACCGTGACCTCGAGAAGGAGACCGGCACGTAGGGGCAATCTAGCCATTGGGAGTTTCGGAAAACTTAAGGGCACGCCCCCGCATCACGAATGCCCTTCGGCGGCAAACCCTGCGAATGATTTGCAATAGCGTTGACACGCCTCATGGAATGCCTATATTTTATTGCAACTCACTCGCAAAAGCATGAGGCCTCATGATTTCCGATATGCTGAAACCTCTCCTGCTGGCCCTTTCGTTCTTTTCCCTTGCGGCCGGTAGCGGCGAAGCATTGGCGAAGCCCAAGGTCGTGACGACGTTCACGATCATTGCAGACATGGCCCGCAACGTGGCCGGCGACGCCGCCGACGTGGAATCCATCACGAAAGCGGGCGCCGAGATCCACAATTATCAGCCGACTCCGCAGGATATCTATCGCTCGCTTGATGCCGATCTGGTCCTGCGCAACGGTCTCAATCTCGAACTGTGGTTCGAAAAGTTCCTGACAAACCTCGGCGATGTTCCGAATGTCGTCGTGACTGATGGCGTCGAGCCGATGAGCATCGTCGAAGGCCCCTACGAGGGCAAACCCAACCCGCATGCCTGGATGTCACCGGCGAATGCCCTCATCTACATCGAGAACATCCGCAAGGGTCTGACGAGCATCGATCCGGACAATGCCGAGATCTACGCCGCCAATGCCAAGGCCTACGGAGAAAAGATCACCGCGCTTTCGACCGAAATCCGCGACAGCATCGCCACCTTGCCGGAGAACAAGCGCTGGCTCGTCACCAGCGAGGGCGCCTTCAGCTACCTGACGCGTGACTTCGGATTGAAGGAACTGTTTCTCTGGCCGATCAACGCCGATCAGCAGGGCACGCCGAAGCAGGTCAAGGCTGTCATCGACGCGGTGCGCGAACACAACATCCACGTCGTGTTCAGCGAGAGCACGGTATCGTCCAAGCCCGCCGAACAGGTGGCAGCAGAGACGGGCGCCCGCTATGGCGGCGTGCTCTATGTCGACTCGCTCAGCGAGGCGGACGGGCCGGTACCCACCTATCTCGACCTGTTGCGCGTCACCTCGGAAACGATCGTGGAAGGCCTGACGAAATGATGATGGGCAGCAGGGCGAAGAGCACGCCGGGGATTATCGCGGAAGACGTCACAGTCACCTATCGCAACGGCCACACCGCCCTGCGCCATGCAAGCTTCTCCGTGCCGAAGGGCACGATCACAGCCCTCGTCGGCGTGAACGGCAGCGGCAAGTCGACGCTGTTCAAGGCGATCATGGGCTTCGTGCCGGTTGCCGCCGGCAAGGTCACGATCCTCGGCCTTTCGGTGAAGGAGGCGCTGAAGCGCAATCTCGTCGCCTATGTGCCGCAGGCGGAAGAGGTCGACTGGTCCTTCCCGGTCCTCGTCGAGGACGTGGTGATGATGGGCCGGTACGGTCACATGGGCTGGCTCCGCATACCATCCGCCAAGGATCACAGGATGGTCGACGACGCTCTCGCCCGCGTCGGCATGAGCGACTACCGCAAGCGCCAGATCGGGGAACTCTCCGGCGGGCAGCGCAAGCGCGTGTTCCTCGCCCGGGCGCTGGCGCAGGAAGGCCAGGTGATCCTGCTCGACGAGCCGTTCACCGGCGTCGACGTCAACACTGAGGAACAGATCATCGAGCTTCTGCGCACGCTGCGCGCCGAGGGTCGGGTGATGCTCGTGTCCACCCACAATCTCGGCAGCGTCCCGGACTTCTGCGACCGGACGGTCTTCGTCAAGGGCACCGTCATCGCATCCGGCCTGACCTCGGAAACCTTCAACGAGACCAATCTGGAGCGCGCCTTCGGCGGCGTGCTCAGGCACTTCATCCTTGCTGGCCATGATCTTCACGAGGACGAGGATCCGCGCGAGATCAAGGTCATTTCCGACGACGAGCGCCCCTTCGTCATCTACGCGGAGCACAAGCCGGAAAAGACCGAGCAATGAGCGCACTCCTGGAGCCTTTCAGCTACGACTACATGGTGAATGCCATGTGGGTCAGCGCCCTCGTCGGCTGCGTCTGCGGCTTCCTCTCGGCCTACCTGATGCTCAAGGGCTGGTCGCTGATCGGAGACGCGCTTTCCCATTCCATCGTGCCGGGCGTTGCGGGTGCCTACATGCTGGGTCTCCCCTTCTCGATCGGCGCCTTCCTGTCCGGTGGGCTTGCGGCTGGCGCCATGCTGTTCCTCAACCGCAGGACACGGCTGAAGGAGGATGCGATCATCGGCATGATCTTCACCTCCTTCTTCGGCATCGGCCTCTTCATGGTCTCGCTCTCGCCGACCTCGGTGAACATCCAGACCATCGCGCTCGGCAACATCCTGGCGATCACGCCCGGCGACACGCTTCAGCTTGCCATCATCGGTGGACTGACCCTCGCCATCCTGCTCGTCAAGTGGAAGGACCTGATGGTCGCCTTCTTCGACGAAAGCCACGCGCGTTCGATCGGCCTCAATCCGCTGGCGCTCAAGCTGCTCTTCTTTACCCTGCTCAGCGCCTCGACCGTCGCGGCCCTCCAGACCGTCGGCGCCTTCCTCGTCGTCGCCATGGTCGTCACGCCAGGCGCGACGGCGTATCTGCTGACGGACCGGTTCCAGCGGCTTGTCCTCCTCGCCGCATTGCTCGGCGCCGCGACAAGCCTCGTCGGCGCCTATCTTTCCTATTTCCTCAATGGGGCGACCGGCGGCGTCATCGTGGTGCTGCAGACGGCGATCTTCCTTCTGGCCTTCGTCTTCGCACCAAAGCACGGTCTGCTGGCCGCGCGCCGCAAGGGACGACTGGCACTCGCGGGCGGCGCCGATGGAGAAGCGGCATGAACGAGTTCGCCTTTCTTGCGTTGATGCCCTTCCAGCTTCCCTTCATGCAGAACGCCTTCGCGGTGACGCTGTTGATCTCGGTGCCGATGGCGCTGCTCTCCTGTTACCTCGTGCTCAAGGGCTGGTCGCTCATGGGCGACGCCGTCTCGCATGCGGTCCTTCCGGGCGTCGTGGTCGCCTATGTGGTGGGACTGCCCTTCGCGGCTGGCGCCTTCGTGGCCGGGCTGTTCTGCGCGATCGCTGCCGGTTACCTCAAGGAAAACAGCCGCGTGAAGGAGGACACGATCCTCGGCATCGTCTTTTCCGGCATGTTCGGCCTCGGACTCGTGCTCTACGTGAAGGTCGAGCCGGACATCCACCTCGACCACATCCTCTTCGGCGACATGCTTGGCATTTCGCTCCGCGACATCGCTGAAACCGCCATCATCGCGGCCATCAGCACGGCCTTCATCCTCGTCTGGAGAAGGGACCTCCTGGTGCAGGCCTTCGATCGCCAGCACGCCTGCGCGATCGGCCTTCCCGTTCGCTTCCTCCACTATGGACTTCTCGCAGTGCTTTCGCTCGTCGTCGTTGGCGCGCTTAAGGCGGTCGGCATCATCCTGTCAGTCGCCATGCTGGTGGCACCGGGCGCCATTGCATCGCTGGTCACGCGCCGCTTCGGCCCGATGCTCGTCGTCGCGGTTCTCGTCGCGGCCGGCTCCTCCTGCCTTGGAATCTATCTGAGCTTCTTCCTCGACAGTGCGCCTGCCCCCACCATCGTCGTGCTGATGACCATCCTCTTCGTCCTCGCCTTCCTGCTGCAGTTCAGGCGGCCCGAGACGGGACAGGCCGACGCCGGCGGAAATCGCTGAAGCCGACGGCGGCGGGGAGCCTCCTCCCTGCCCCGGGCACCGCGTTTCCAACCTTTCTTGCGGCCCGGCCGGTGGCAGTAACGCTTGCGTGCCGGAAAATCAGTTCGGCGAAAAGGTTCCCTTTGGCTATCCATTGCTCTATCGTCCGCGGCGATCGGATGGCGCGGACGGCCGCATCGGTGGCGTCAGGCATCGGGGATAGACGGGACAGGCATGGCAAATATCGGAATCGTCGGCGGCGGCATTATCGGCTGCGCCACCGCACTTCACCTCATCGAACAGGGGCATGATGTCACTGTCATCGAGCGCGATGCCGGCGGCCTGCCCGCGTCCGTCGGCAATGCCGGCATTCTCGCAGTTCCCGAAATAGATCCGGTCGCACGCCCCGGCATGCTGCTGGCGGCGCCGAAGTGGCTGCTTGACCCGCTGGGGCCGCTCACCATCCGCTGGCAGGACCTGCCCGCGCTCACCCCCTGGCTCGCCCGTTTCCTCATGTCGTCGCGACCCGCCAACGTCGAACATGCGCGCCGCTCGCTGCTGTTCCTGATGAAGTCGGCGGAAGACGACCACCTCAACATGGGGCAGATGGTTGGGATCTCCGGCCACATCCGCTCCACGGGAGCACTGACGATCTTCGACACGCTGGTTGCACGCGACAAGGCCTTTGCCCATGAGGAACGGACCTCGGCGCTTCTCGGCTCCAAAATCGAGAAGCTCGATGCCGAGGAAGCGCGCCGCCGCGTACCGGCATTGAAGGGCAACTTCGCGGGCGCCGTGTTCAACGACGGCTACAAGACATTCGAGTACCCGCTGACGCTGCTGCGCCGCCTGCAATCTTCGATCCGCGCCCGCGCCACCGTCATAGACGCAGCGGCCTCCGCGATCGAGCCGACGGCCCAGGGCATCGCCGTTTCGACCGAAGGCGGAAACCGCCACGTCTTCGACAAGATCGCCATTACCGCCGGGGTCTGGTCGCGCGACCTGCTGACGGGGCTCGGCCTCAAGCCGTCGCTGGAGACCGAGCGCGGCTACAACACGACCTACGTCAACCCTTCACTGACCCTTGAAATGCCGGTGTTCTTCTCCGAACACGGCTTTGTCGCGACGCCGTTCGAGAACGCGCTTCGCATCGGCGGCGCCGTCGAGCTCGCACGGCCCGATGCGCCCGCGAACTATGGCCGCGCCCGGGCGATGCGCCAGAAGATGCGCCGCTACGTGCCCGATCTTCCCGAGGAGGGCGGCACGGAGTGGATGGGACGCAGGCCGTCGACGCCCGATTCCCTGCCGGTAATCAGTTTGCATCCAAAGGACCCGCGCATCGCCATGGCCTTCGGACATGGGCACCTCGGCCTGACGCTTTCCGCCGTGACAGGACGCCACGTGGCGAACCTGCTTTCGGGACCCGCGGCTCCCGAACTCGAGGCGTTTTCCATCAGGCGTTTCCAGTAGCATTACCCGGCGACAGCGTTCCCGGGGCATTCCGAGAAGAGAACTTCAGCATGCACAAGGTCATTTTCGACACGGATCCGGGCATCGACGACGCGATGGCGCTTCTGTTCCTGCATCATCATCCCGAGATCGACCTCATCGGCATAACGACGGTTTTCGGCAATGCGTCCGTCGAGACCACCACGCGAAATGCACTTTTCCTCAAGCAGGCCTGGGATATTCCCGCGCCCGTCGCCATGGGCAACGGCAAGACCTACGTTCCCGAACGCCATTCCGCCGACTGGCCTGTGATGATCCACGGCCATGACGGTCTCGGCAACATCGACGTTCCCGACGTCGTCGATCTTCCGGTTGATCCGCGCCCGGCGCATCGGTTCATCATCGATACGATCCGCGCCAATCCCGGCGAGGTGACGATCATAGCCGTCGGCCGCATGTCCAACCTTGCCCATGCGCTGCGCGAGGATCCGCAGATCGCCAATCTCGCGCGCCAGGTCATCATCATGGGTGGCGCCTTCGACGTGCCGGGCAACGTCACGCCCGCGGCGGAAGCCAACATCCACGGCGACCCCGAAGCGGCTGATGTCGTGATGACGGCGGCCTGGCCGGTGGTGGTCGTCGGCCTCGACGTCACCATGAAGACGGTGATGACGCGCGACATGCTGGCCGGGCTCGTGTCCGCCGGCGGAGAGCGCGTCAGGCTCCTTTCCGACATCTCGCAAATCTACATCGACTTCTACGGACGGCACGTTGAGGACGCGATGGTTGTCCACGACAGTTGCGCCTGCGTCTATCTGGTCGCGCCCGAGCACTTCACCACCCGCAGCGGTGCGATACGGGTGGCGACGAGCGGCGTCGCCGACGGCCAGACGATCCAGAAGCCAGACGGGCGGCACTTCCCGCCGGGAGACTGGGACGGCTACCCGAGCCAGCTTGCCTGCATCGATATCGACGCGCCGGCCGTGCTCCGCCTCCTGGGCGAGACGCTGGCCTCACCCGCCCGGCCCTGAAGGACCGGAGACAGTCCACGCATCACGGTTCCAGCGGCAGACGCCAGTCGATCGGTTCGCGGCCCTTCGACTTGAGGAAGTCGTTCGCCTTGGAAAAATGACGGCAGCCGAAGAAACCGTTGTGGGCGGAAAGCGGCGAGGGATGCGGCGCCCTGAGCACGAGATGGCGCCGGTGGTCGACGAAGCTTGCCTTCTTCTGGGCATAGGAACCCCAGAGCATGAAAACGACCGGATTGCCGTTCTCGTTGACGGCGCGGATCACGGCGTCGGTGAACTGCTCCCATCCCCGCCCCTGGTGCGAGGCCGCACGTCCCATCTCCACGGTCAGCACGCTGTTGAGGAGCAGGACGCCCTGTTGGGCCCAGTGCTCGAGAAATCCGTGACGGGCCGGCGCGATGCCGAGATCGCTGTCGAGTTCCTTGTAGATGTTGATGAGCGACGGCGGGATCCTGACACCCGGTCTGACGCTGAAGCAGAGCCCATGCGCCTGTCCCTCACCGTGGTACGGATCCTGGCCGAGGATGACGACGCGCACATCGTCGAGGGGGGTGAGGTCGAGTGCGCGGAAATACTCCGCACCCTTCGGGAAGATACGTTTGCCCTGTTCCTTCTCCGTTACGAGAAAGCTTCTGAGCGACGCCATGTACGGGCTGCCGAACTCCGCCGACAACGGCGCCTTCCAACTCTCTCCGATGCGGATGTCTCCGGTCGTCATGCGATGCTCCCTTCACCCTTCCTCTATCGCCAAAACGCCGCGGCCTGTCGAGCGTGAATGCGCGACAGGCGTGCGAATGCCGGCAACGAAGCTGAATGGGAAAGCGGGACGAACGGGTCTCAGGCGGCCGACAGAAGCCTCTGACGCACGGTCTCGGCGGTCTGCGCCTTCCGCGCCTTAGCCGCGACACGCTGCACGATCTCACGCCCGAGGGCGCGGGCATTCTCCTGCGCCTTTTCGAGATTGCTGACCTTGCGGGCGTCCATCGTGTAGAGCGTCTCGCCGCACCCGAAGATGTCGCGATAGGCCGAGCGCTCGATGATCGGCGTGTCCAGGACATCCACGCGGCGTTTTGCCAGCAGATCCTTGACCGCGATCAGTGCGCGCGTGGTGACCATGGAATTGACGCGGGTGAGCACCACGGAATGCGCGATGCGGATGTCGGCCTTGTCCTCGAGATACTGGAGGAGCTCGATGACGTTGGCGCCGCCCTGCGCATCCATAGCCGATCCCTGGACGGGAATGAGCACGTGATCCGAGTAACCGACGGCCTTGGCGAGAAGCGAGTTGCGCGAGCCGGGCAGGTCGATCAGCACGTAGTCGCTCCGGCCGCGCTCCTCGGCGACATGCCCGTCGATCGTTCCCATCGTGACGTAGGTTACGACGGAAAGGTTCTTCCGGCTCTCCGCCGTGGCGGCCTCGAACCAGCGGGTGATCCACTGCTGCGGGTCGGCGTCGAGAACCGAGACCCGGTAGCCCATGCGGGCAAGCTCGGTGGCGACCAGGAGAACGGCAGTGGTCTTGCCCGCTCCGCCCTTGGTGTTGGCAAACGTGATGACTGGCATCATCGATCCTTCGAATGGGTTCGTGAGCCTTGTCATCGCTCGTCCAGTACCGCACATGGTACCGGGATCTATTTTGCCCGCATCATGGTTAACGGATGATAAAGCGCGCCTGACGCATATCTCCCGGAAGAGGTTATCGGCCCGGGCTAAAGTGAGACGCAGGAACAGGGACGGAAAGGGCATTAACCCTCTGTTTCTGCAGAACTTCGGGCGCGGGTTCGCTCAGCTTTTGCAGGAAATTCGCTAGTGCTTGCGGTCCGCGGTGAGGATTTCCCAGGCGATGTTGTCGAGCGGCACGACGCGATCGACGCCTCCATGGGCGATCGCTTCCTTCGGCATGCCGAACACGACGGAGGTCGCCTCGTCCTGGGCAACCGTATAGGCGCCGGCGCGATGCATCTCGTCCATGCCCCGCGCGCCATCGTCGCCCATGCCGGTCATGATCACGCCCATGGCGTTCGATCCGGCACAGCGCGCCGCCGAGCGGAAGAGCACGTCGACGGAGGGCCGGTGGCGGGAAACGAGCGGCCCGGTCCGCACCGAGACATGGTAGCGCGCGCCCTGGCGCTCCAGCATCATGTGATGGTCCCCGGGTGCGATCAGCGCATGCCCGCGCAGCACCGGATCGCCGTTCTGGGCTTCCTTGACCTCCACCTCGCACAGGCCGTTCAGCCGCTTGGCGAAAGCCGCCGTGAACTTTTCCGGCATGTGCTGGACGATGACGATGCCCGGCGAATTTGCGGGAAGCTGCTCGAGGAGCACACGAAGCGCCTCGGTACCCCCGTCGATGCCCCGACGCAGACGACCATTTCCGTCGTCTTCGCCATTGCCCGCCCAGAAGGGGGCGGCAATACGGCATCGGCGGTAAGCTTGGCGGCCGGCCCCTGCGAGAGCGGCACGCGCCGCGGTCCGGAGAGGCGGGCATGGGCTGCACCCCGCACGGCTTCGCGGATCCGCACGCCTGACTCCTCCAGGTGATCGGCCGCACCGATCTTGGGCTTGAGGATGACGTCGACCGCTCCCGCTTCCAGCGCCTGCAGCAGGGTTTCGGAACCCTCCTCCGTCAGCGAGGAGCACATCACCACCGGGATCGGCCTCTGCGACATCAGCTTGCGCAGGAAGGTGATGCCGTCCATGCGCGGCATCTCCACGTCCAGCGTGATGACATCAGGGATTTCTTCCTGGATCTTCTTCGCCGCCATGAAGGGATCAGAGACCGCGGCCATGACCTCGATGTCGGGATCCTGTTCGAGGACGCGGACGAGCGCCTGACGAACGCTGGCGGAATCGTCGATGATGAGCACGCGGATCTTTTTCGCCATGAGCGGACTTCAGACTTTCTTGAACACGGTATTCGCGACCTGCTTGATCGGAAGGTTGATTCCGGTCACCGTTTCCGAGTGGCCGATATAGAGGTAGCCGCCCGGCACCAGCCGATCGCAAAGCCGCGACAGCACGTGGGACTGGGTCGGCTTGTCGAAATAGATGAGCACGTTGCGGCAGAAGATGATGTGCATGGGATCGCCGACCTTGTAGGCGTCGTCCATCAGGTTCAGCCGGCCGAAGCCGATCGACGAGCGCAGCGAAGGCTTGATCCGCACGTCGCGGCGGGAAGGATCGCGCGCGGTCATGACGTACTTTTTCCTCAGCGCCGGCGGAACGGGATCGACCATTTCCTCCGCGTAGATGCCGCGCCACGCCGTGCGCAGCACGTCGGTGGAAAGGTCGGTCGCGAGAATACGGTAGTCGAGCCCGGAGTTTCCGGAAGCGAATTCGGCAAGCACCATCGCCATGGTGTAGGGCTCGGCCCCCGTCGAGCAGGCCGAACTCCACAGCCGCAGGCGCTTGTGCCCGGCATTGACGAGAGCCGGCAGCGCCTCCTGCTCCATATGCTCGAAATGCTTCGGCTCCCGGAAGAAGTCCGTCTTGTTCGTGGTCACGGCATCGATCAGGTAGACCGATTCCGTTTCGATGCCGCCCTCCTTGAACAGGAAGTGGCAATAGGCATCGAATGTTGGAATGCCGGTCGCGCGCAATCGCCGGCGCAGCCGGCCTTCCAGCATGGTCATCTTGGTGATCGGCATCTTGATGCCGCTGTAGTCGTAGATGTACTTCGACAGCGCCTCGAAATTGCGGTTGCTGATGCGATCGTCAGAATATTGGACTCTCTCCGCTTGCCCCACGGCGACGCTCCGTTATGCGAATTCTATGGCAGCGCTGCCGGCTTGCGCCAACGCCGTTTCCGCCCCGAGAAGAGGCGTGCGAGATCGACGATCACGACGAAGCCGCCGTTCCTGCGCACGACGCCCGAGATGTAGTCCGAGCGCCAGCGCACGCCGATGTCCGGCGCACCCTCGATCTCATCCTGACGGAAGGGCACGACCTCGAAGACCCGGTCGGCGACCAAGCCGAGCGTCATGATGCGATCCTTCATCGGTACGTCGAGGACCAGTATGCGTGTGTGCGGCGTCTTGACCGTACGGCTCATCCCGAGGCGCAGGCGCAGATCGATGACCGGCACCCCCTGCCCGCGAACGTCCCTGAGGCCCAGCAGATATTCCGGGCCGTGGGGGATCTTGAAAGCTTCCTCGTGGTCCAGGATTTCCCGGACCACCTCGACAGGCACGGCGAAGACCTCCTCGCCGAGGCTGAATGTCACGAACTGGGACTCGGCAGACGTGCTTGCCATGTTATGCGCTCTCCTTGAAATGCGCGTCGTCGGCATCCGGGCCGCCCATCGACATGTCGATGGCAAAGCCCTTCGCGCGCGCCTGCTGCCCGCTCACCGTATTGGTGTGGGAAGAAGTCGGGGCGGGCTTGCGAGCAGGCGCGGCAGCGATTGGCCGTGCAGGTGCCGGCTTGCGGACCTGGGCAGCCGCCTTCTCGCCGCTGCGATCGACACGGAAGAAGGAGATGGAGGCCTGGAGCTCCTCGGCCTGTGCGGCGAGTTCCTCCGACGTGCCGGACATTTCCTCGGACGAGCCGGCATTGACCTGGGTCACCTTGTCGAGCTGCTGGATCGCCTCGTTGATCTGCGAGGCGCCGATGTCCTGCTCGCGGCAGGCGGCCGAGATCTCGGAAACCAGCTCGGCGGTCTTGCGGATGTCCGGAACCAGCCGGTTCAGCATCTCGCCGGCTTCGGTCGCGACGGTTACGGTTTCACCCGACAGAGCGCTGATTTCCGATGCGGCCGCCTGGCTGCGTTCGGCAAGCTTGCGCACTTCCGACGCCACGACCGCGAAGCCCTTGCCGTGCTCGCCGGCACGCGCTGCCTCGACAGCGGCGTTGAGGGCGAGAAGGTCGGTCTGGCGGGCGATTTCCTGAACGATCGAGATCTTCTCGGCGATCGTGCGCATGGCGCCGACGGCACGGCCGACGGCCTCGCCGCTGGCTTCGGCATCCTTGGCGGACTGGCGGGCGATCTTCTCGGTCTGGGCGGCGTTGTCGGCATTCTGCTTGATGTTCGACGCCATCTCTTCCATCGAGGCGGAGGCCTCTTCGGCGGACGAAGCCTGTTCGGTCGCACCCTGCGACAGCTGCTCGGAGCTTGCGGAAAGTTCCTGGCTGCCGGCCGAAACATTGTCGGCGGCCGAGAGCGCATCGGCCACGACGCCGCGCAGGCGTTCGACCATGCTTTCGAGCGCAATGCCGAGTGTGTCCTTGTCGGACAGTGGCTTGGGCGAGACGGTCAGGTCGCCGTTGGCGATCTGGTCGGCAATGGTCGCCGTGTTGCGCAGGTTGCCGGTCATGACGTTGATCGTGTTGACCAGATCCTTGATCTCGTCGTTCGTCTTGATCTCGACGTTCTGGTTGAGGTCGCCGATGGCCACGGCCTCGGCCACGAGGCTGATCTTTCGCAGGCCGTTGTTGATACCGAGCGCGATCCAGACGGCGGCGCCAATGGCAATGAGGAGTGCGGCGGCCGAGAGACCGAGGATGAACGTCCGGGTCGTTGCGTACTGGACGTTGGTGTCCTGGTCGGCCTGATCCATGAGGGCGTTGTTGGCTTCGACGCGAGCCTCGATCCGCTGCTCGATATCGTCCATGATGCTGCGGGCGTCACCCGTGGCGATCCGCACGCCTTCCGCGGCGTTTCCGCTTCTCACCAGCGAGCGAATCCGGTCATCGAGGGAGAAGAGCTTTGCCGAGAGTTCCTTGACTTCCGCCCAGCTTTTCAGTGCCTCGTCGCTCGTCGAAGTTTGCTGGAGTTCCGCCAGCATTTCCGAGAACTTGACCCGGTTGCGATCGCCGGCATCGATGTACTGGTTAATTTCGTCCTGGGTGTCGGCCGTGACGAGGTTCATCTGCGCACGCGCGATGCGCAGCTGGAAGTTGTTCAGTCGCTGAGCACTTTCGAGGCGCGCTGCCGGCCCGAGATGAGATCGGTGATGGCCTGGTTGAGATTGCCGAGGCTGAAGATGCCGTAACCTGCGGTCGCGACGAGCAACAGGATCGTTACTCCGAATGCCAGAGCCAGTTTGAGTTTTATCGTGAATCGCATGTGGGGTCTTCTCCAAGACGTTCGGCGGACACGTTCGACGGCAACATCGCGGCGGTGTCCAAAATTGCGAGAAGACTGATACATTCACCCTTCTGTGAGCAGTTTTCGTTGCGGCTGGCGCCTGCTCACGCCAGCCGAATTGGTTGCGGGGCCCCGGGATGCGGCCCCGTCATTGCGCCTTAGGCGCTTTCCCTGAAATGCACGTCGTCGGCATCCGGGCCACCCATCGACATGTCCAGCGCGAAACCCTTGGCGCGCGCCTGCTGCGCGGCCACCGAGTGGTCCGGGCGGCGCTGCGGCTGGGGCCGTTTGGCCGGTGCGGCCGGAGCCGGCGCCCTTGCCGCCTGCGGAGCAGTCCTTTGCCCAGCCTGCTTGTCGCGCTTCGATGTATTGTCGACGCGGAAGAAGGAGATGGAGGCCTGGAGTTCCTCGGCCTGTGCGGCGAGTTCTTCCGACGTGCCGGACATTTCCTCGGACGAGCCGGCATTGACCTGGGTCACCTTGTCGAGCTGCTGGATCGCCTCGTTGATCTGCGATGCGCCGATGTCCTGCTCGCGGCAGGCGGCCGAGATCTCGGAGACCAGCTCGGCGGTCTTGCGGATGTCCGGAACCAGCCGGTTCAGCATCTCGCCGGCTTCGGTCGCGACGGTTACGGTTTCACCCGACAGAGCGCTGATTTCCGATGCGGCGGCCTGGCTGCGTTCGGCAAGCTTGCGCACTTCCGAAGCCACGACCGCGAAGCCCTTGCCATGCTCGCCGGCACGCGCTGCCTCGACAGCGGCGTTGAGGGCGAGAAGGTCGGTCTGGCGGGCGATTTCCTGAACGATCGAGATCTTCTCGGCGATCGTGCGCATGGCGCCGACGGCACGGCCGACGGCCTCGCCGCTGGCTTCGGCATCCTTGGCGGACTGGCGGGCGATCTTCTCGGTCTGGGCGGCGTTGTCGGCATTCTGCTTGATGTTCGACGCCATCTCTTCCATCGAGGCGGAGGCCTCTTCGGCGGACGACGCCTGCTCGGTCGCACCCTGCGACAGCTGCTCGGAGCTCGCGGAAAGTTCCTGGCTGCCGGCCGAAACGTTGTCGGCGGCCGAGAGAGCGTCTCCGACGACACCGCGCAGACGTTCGATCATCGTGTTTACGTGCAACAGCAGTTCGCCGATCTCGTCCTTGTTGGTGATCTCGGCAAAGTTGGTGAGATCGCCGTCCGCAACGTTCTGGACAGCCGTCGTGGCTCGACGAAGACCGCGGTTGATGGTGAGAACGATCCAGGTAGCGGCTGCAACGGCAATAAGCAGGGCCACTGCCGCAACGCCGATCATGATCGAACGGGTCGCCGCATACTGCGCTTCCGCGGATTCGTCGGCCTCGGTCAGGCGGCCATCTTCGAGCTTGACGACTTCGTCGAGCAACGTGTCGATCTCGCCGGTAACCTTTCGCGCATCGCCCGTGGAGACGCGCACAGCACCCGCATTGTCGCCGGCCAGGACCAGCGAGCGGACACGATCGTCCTGCTTGCGGAATTCCGCGGTGAGACCGGCCAGCTTGTTCCAGTAAGCCTTGCCTGCTTCCGTGGAGATTGCCTGGATTGCGTTGAAATCTTCATCATAGCTAGCCCGGGCGGCATCGCTCGTCTCGATGTACTTGTTAGCCTCGGCAGGGCTCGTCGCCGCCAGCATGTTCTTCTGTTGGCGGATCTGCTGGAGCTGCATGATGTTCAATTGCTGCGTCCACTTGAGACGTGCCGCCGGGCCGGCGAGCACGTCACCGAGCGTCGTATTCAGTCCACCGAGACTGTAGATCCCGTAGATCGCTGTTCCCAGCAACATGGACACGATGAGGCCAAAGGCCACGAAAAGCTTTAGCTTGATTGAAAGGCGCATGGTGTTCTCCTCCCCCTAGTTCGAAGGGGCGGTTTGCGAGCGATCGCGTTGCGACGAAAAAATGGCTTTGAGGTTCGGTAGGATAATGAACTCGCCCCCGCGCTTGACGAGGCAATTGATGTAGTCGGCCCGCCAGCGCATGCCGACGCTCGGTGGCGCCTCGCTGGCAACCCTTGGAAGTGAAGTGACCTCGTAGACCTTGTCGGTGCGGATGCCGATCAGCGTCTCCTCGCCGTCCAGATCCATCTCGATGACGACGATGCGGCTGTCGATCGTGGTCTTGGTCGCCTCCATGCCGAAGGCCAGGCGAATATCCGCGAGCGGTATGACCTTGCCGCGGAAGTTGATCACGCTCGCAACGAAGGGCTTGCTGCCCGGGACGTGCGTTTCCGGCAGGAGATCCAGTATTTCCTGCACGAATTTCGCCTCGATGGCGAAGGTCTCGCCGTTGAGGTTGAAGGTGAGTACGGAGAGCTCGTCCTCTCCGTTCCAGAGGTTTTCGACGTCGTGTCTGCGAATTGCCGTGTTCATCCCGCTGCCCGCAACTGCGCCTCCTGCTGTTGTCCCACGGCCACGAGGTGCGCGACATCGAGGATCAGGGCCACTCCCCCGTCACCGAGAATGGTGGCGCCGGAGAAGGTCACCACGTCGTGATGCAGCTTGGACATGGATTTGATGACTGTCTGGTGGTCGCCGATGATCTGGTCGACGACGAGGCCCACGCGCTCGTCTCCCGTCGAGATGACGACGACCTTCTGATGCGGATCGGGTGGCGTTCCCGTGTCGAAGAGCTCGCGGAGCCTCAGGAACGGAACCAGTGCATCCCGGAGCGAGATGAAGCTGCGGCCGCGCGAACGCAGATCCTGTTCGAGCGAAAGTTCGAGGCACTCCTCCACCGCCGAAAGCGGAATGACGTAGCATCCGCCGCCGACGCGCACGAGCAGGCCGTCGATGATGGCGAGCGTCAGCGGAATGCGCAGCGAGATCTCGGATCCTTCGCCGGGCCGGCTGACGACGTCGATCGCGCCGCGTAGCGCCTCGACGGTCTTCTTGACGACATCCATGCCGACGCCGCGCCCGGAGAGATTGGTGATCTGCTGAGCGGTCGAGAAGCCGGGCTGGAAGATGAGTTGCAGCAGCTCCTGGTCGCTGAGCGTGGCGCCGGGCTGGATTATCCCGGAAGACTCCGCCTTCGCCCTCACCCTCTCGCGGTTGATGCCTCGGCCGTCGTCCTTGATCGTGATGACGACCTCGCCGCCGGTCTGCCGGGCGGAGAGCAGCACCTGCCCGACCGGGGACTTGCCGGCCGCGACGCGTTCATCCGGCTGCTCGAGCCCGTGGTCGATGGAGTTGCGCACGAGATGCACCAGCGGGTCGGCCAGCCGGTCGATGACCGTCTTGTCGACCTCGGTCGTCTCGCCTTCGGTGATCAGCTCGATCTCCTTGCCGGTCTCGCGCGACAGATCGTGCACGAGGCGACGGAAGCGGCTGAAGAGGCTTGCGACGGGCATCATGCGCAACACCATCATCGTGTCGCGCAGCTCGCCGGAGAGCCGCTCGATTTCTTCGGATACCGAGCGCAGTCCGAGATCGGCAGCGGTTCCCGCCAGCTGCGTGAGGCGCGACTGCGCGATCACCAGCTCGCCGACGCGGTCCATCATCTCGTCGAGCCGCTCGGCCGGAACGCGGACGTTCTCCGCGGCCTTGTTGTTGTTATTGCTGTTGCTGGTTTTCGGATCGCTCTGGGGCGCCGGAGCCTCGCGCTCCTGGGCAACCGCGGGCACGGGCGCGCTTGCGGTGGTAGCGGGCTTCGTCTCCTCGGCCGGCGTGACGGACGCCGCGTTGACCTCGGAAATCTCGAGCTGCATCTCGTCCATGACGAAGATGAACACGTCCTCGATATCGGAGCGCGGCTTCTCAGTCGTCAACGTGACATCCCACGCGAGATGGATGTCGGTCGGGTTGAGCATGTCGAAGGAGGGAACAGCGGAAGTATCTGCAACGATCCGGCAATCGCCGAGGTCGCGCATCTCGTCGAGCAGCCCGAGCGGATTGGTTCCGTTCGCCATCGAATTCGCGGGCAGGCTGAAGCGGATCTGCCAGGTTTTGGCACCACCGGCCTTTGGCTTTTCCTCGCTTTTCACGGGCGCGGCCGCCACGGGGGCGGCAGCGACCGGTGCCCCGCCATTGACGGCGCTGTGAAGGGCGGAAAGCAGGGCGGCGCTCCGGGCATCGTGATCGCCGTTCGGCGTCTCCAGGAGCGCTCGCATGTGGTCCTGTGCCGCAAGAACCGCCGAAACGAGCTGTTGCGTGGCGGGGACGTCACCTTTGCGCACGCGGTCGAAGGCTGTCTCGCAGTGATGGGTGAAGGCCGCGAGCGCGTCGAAACCGAACATCGCCCCCGATCCCTTCAGCGTGTGAAGGCCGCGGAAGACCGCGTCGATCTGGTCCTTGTCGTCCAGGGAGTGCGTAAGATCGAGCAGACCTGTCTCGATCTGCTCCAGAAGCTCTGCTGCTTCGGTCCGGAAGACCGAGATTGGGTCCGGATTGCTCATCTGCCGAGAACCTTGCGCACGACCTTGACGAGGTTCTCGGGTCGAAGGGTTTGGTCAACCAACCCGTCGCGCCTGCCGCCTTGGCCTGCGCCTTGAGTTCGCCATCCGATTCCGTGGTGAGGAAGATGACGGGAACGCCCATGTGCGCCGGAAGCTTGCGCAGCTCCCGGATCATCGTCAGCCCGTCCATGTTCGGCATGTTGAGGTCGGTGACGACCAGGTCGAACTGTCCCGCCTTCAACTTGGAAAGCCCATCCATGCCGTCGACGGCCTCGGTCACGTCATAGCTCGCATTGGTGAGCGTCACGCGGGTGGTCAGACGGATGCTGGCGGAATCGTCAACGGTCAAGATCTTGGCGGTCATTGTGCTGTCTCCTGATGCAGCCAGAATTTCGAGGCGTCGGGAGAGATGCTGTCGAGGAAACCGCCTCGCCTCAGAACGTCCAGCAGGGAACCGGAGGCAGGTTTGGCTAAATTCAGCGTCTTCCCCCGAAGTTGTGAATAGGTACGCGCCGCTTCCAATAGCTGCACGAAACTGAGATCGACTTGCGTATCGTCTTCAAATTCCAGCGATATCGCGTTGTTTTCGTCGATTTGTGAAAGAATATTCGCCTTCACGTCAAGTATAGAACGGATTGTAAGGGTCGCCGGCAACTTGAAGCTGGCGACACTTCTATTATCTAACTGCATTTCCGCCTCGGGAGCATTCGATAGACGCGTAAATTCGCGGGAAAAACTTCTCAAGTCACACTTAATGAATTGTGAACAACACTCGGAATCATCCAGCTTTATTAAACTTCGTCAAAAAGACATGCAAAACTCACCCAACGTAAGGAAGGCGCACTATCTATCTGATTTTATGTCATAAAATCTGACGCATCCAATATGTCTAATATTATTTCTCACTCACGAGAACTGAGGAGCACATTTCCGCCTCTCTTCCGCCGCTTTTGTCGCTCGGCAGGGTCGCAACCAGCCTCGAATCGCTCCCAGCGGAAGGCAGATGGGGAGCCCATTTACGAGACGTTTCCTTGTTGCTTTTAGATCTGTCCGGGTTGTGGCTTGCATACGGGGAAAATCGTGGCTGGGAGAACCAATCTTGCACAGGTCCGGGTTCGTTCGGACGAAACGGAACTGGCGCTGCGCCTGGAAGGCGCGAGGTCGCAGATCGAGCAGCGTTTCCTCGATGGCGGCGGCATCCTTCTGTCGGTGCTCGACATTCTGAACAACCTCCTCTCCGCGCTCGACAATCTCGCCGGATCCCTCGACAAGGAAACGGCGGAAGCGACCGTGTCCCAGCTTGCCGAGACGGTCGCCCAGCTATCGGCGCTGCCCGAGCTCGAAAGCAAACGGCAGCTGCGTCTTGCAAGTGTCGCCGAAACCGAGAAATCGCTCGGCGTTCATGTGGCGGACATGCAGGAGACCCTGCGCTATCTGCGCACCTTCGCGATCACCGCCAAGATCACCGGCGCCGGCATCCAGGACTTCTCGAGCTTCGCCGAGGAGATCCTCGAGCGCATCCAGTTCGGGACCGCGCAGGTCGATCAACTCTCCGAAAAGATTACCGTTCTCGGCAGCACGCTTTCCGTCGCCTCCAGCCGTGGCGGCGAAACCCTCGACGGTTACCAGCAATCGGTTCCGGCCATCGTCGAAAGCCTCTCGCGCAACGTTCGCGACCTGATGGCCCACCGGATGCATCTTTCAGACGTTGCGGAGAAGGTGAAGGTCGTCGCGCGCAAGGTGCAGAACAAGGTCGGCATCACGCTGTCCGCCATGCAGATCGGCGATATCACCCGCCAGCGGATCGAGCATTGCCAATCCGCGTTCGACCTGCTCGCAGAATATCTCGGCTCGCCGGATGGCCAGGCACTCTCCTATGCGGACCGCGAACGCCTCACGCAGGCCGTCCGCCATCTTGTCTTCCAGCAGCTCACACAGATCGCCGCCGACTTCGACAGGGAATGCACGACGGTCGTCGGCACCATTGTCGGCTTCAACTCAGAGATATCAGGGCTGCTTTCGCTTCAGGCCGACATGCAGCCGAAGAACGGGCAGGCAACCGATGCCGCCCTGCGCGTTCTGGAAACCGATATCGGCGCTGCCCGCGGGATCGTCCGCGACATCGAGAAGGCAGCCACCGCCTCGAACGAGTTGAGTCTTGCCACGATCGCCACCGTGCGCGAGCTGCTCAAGGGCATCGAGACGATCAAGCTCGTGCGGACCGACATCCAGTACATGGCGCTGAACACGAACCTGCGCTGCAGCAAGCTCGGCGAGGAGGGTCGCGCCATCAATGTGGTGACGGCCGAATTGCGCGCCTTTTCATCCAGGCTCGACGAGACCGCACAAGGAATCCTCGAGGAACTCCAGGGACTGGAGGCCGATGTCGCCAAGCTCGGGGAGACGCGCACGGACAATCCCCCCGGAGACACGCTCGACAACAGGCTCGAGCTCGCTCTTACCAGCATAAGCGGCGTCGGCAGCAAGATGGAGGACGACATGGCACGCCTCAATGCCTGTAGCCAGGATGTCGCGACCAAGGTGACGGCATCCATGGCGAAGCTCGACTACAAGGCCGAGCTCGGCGATGTGCTTTCCGGCTGCGCCGCGGAGGCCGCGGAACTGGCCGGCCCCACCCTGCCGTCCCTCGACGGCCTGGATGCACCGCTTGCGGAAGTCGGCGGCAAGATCGCCAAGGTCTACACGATGGTCTCCGAACGGGAGATCCATGCGCGCATATTCGGAACGACCGTCAGCGCGGAACCGTCGCCGAGCGCGGCACAATCGGACGATGAGCTGTTCGACGACGCCCTGTTCTAAAGCGACGTCCCCAGGTCTTGGAACGCTGCTCAGGCCATGCCGGTCCGGCGCGCGAGATGACGCTCGAGCGCCGAGAGCCCGTCATAGATGAGGACGGCCAGCATCGCCACGATCAGCCCTCCCTGGAGGACGAAGGCGAGGTTATTGGATTGCAGGCCGGCGATGATCACCTCGCCAAGCGTCTTGGCCGCCACCGTCGATCCGATGGTCGCCGTCGCGAGGCTGATGACGGCGGATAGCCTGATACCGGCGAGCACCACGGGCAGCGCCAGCGGCAATTCCACCTTGGAAAGCCGCTGCCAGCCGGTCATGCCCGTCCCACGCGCCGCCTCCATGACGGCGGGAGGAAGCGTGGTCAATCCGGTCATGGAATTCTCGAAGATCGGCAGCAGGCCGTACAGGAACAGCGCGATGAGCGTGGGCTTCTCACCGAAACCCACGGCGGGCACGGCGAGCGCGAGCACGGCGACCGGCGGGAAGGTCTGGCCGATGTTGACGATGCTCCGCGACAGCGGAAGGAACTCGGCGCCGAACGGCCGCGTGACCAGAATGGCAAGCGTCAGAGCCACCACCGTCGCCGCCGCGGTTGCGATGAACACCGTACCGAGATGCGAGAGCGTCAACGAAAGAAGGCTCCCCTGATTGTAGATCGCGGGCGCGTTTTGCTGCACCAGCGGCTTCAGCAGCGGTTCGAAAAGCGCAGGCTGCAAGAGAAACGCGACGAGTATCGCGATCACCGCGAGCCGGGCGAGATTGGCAATCCACCGCGTCATTTCGCCTGCGCCGCCCGTCTGGCCAGCCCCTCGAGCGTCACGCGCCCCAGGATCGCGCCATCGCTCGCCGCAACGGGCAGGGCATCGCTGCCGGTCCAGAGCAGCCTGGAAAGAGCGTCCCGCTGGCTCAGCGTGTCGGGTATCGGCTCGCCATCCGCATTGCCCGGCTCGACGGCGGCACCGGCCGTCTCGATGGAGAGGAGCCGGAAAGGCCGCTCGCTGGCACCGATCAGCGATTCCACGAAGGGCGTTGCCGGAGCGACCAGCATATCGGACGGGCGCGCATATTGCAGAACCTCGCCCGCATCCATCACGGCAATCTTGTCCGCCAGGTGAAACGCCTCGTCCATGTCATGGGTGACGAGAACGATTGTCGTACCGAAGTGCTTCTGGATCGCCAGCAGGTCGCCCTGCGCCTTACTGCGGATGATCGGGTCAAGAGCCCCGAACGGCTCGTCCATCAGCAGCACATTCGGTTCGGCCGCAAGCGCGCGGGCCACGCCGACACGCTGTTGCTGGCCGCCCGAAAGCTCGTGCGGATAGCGCGGGCCGAAGGTCTCGGGCTCGAGCTGGAAAAGCGTCAGAAGCTCGGCGACCTTCGCGTCGGTCCTTGCCCTGTCCCAGCCAAGCAGGACGGGAACCGTCGCGATGTTCTCGGCGACCGTGCGATGCGGGAAAAGACCATGGCCCTGTATCGCGTATCCGATCCGCCGGCGCAGTTCGTGCCCGGGTATCGAGCGGTTGTCCACTCCGTCGAGGCGGATGCTGCCGGAGGTCGCCTCGACGAGCCGGTTGATCATGCGCAGCAGCGTCGTCTTGCCGGAACCGGACGTCCCGACAACAACCGTCACCGTGTGCGGCTCGATCGTCAGCGACACGTTCTTGACCACGGGCGTGTCTTCGTAGCGCTTGGTAACGTTCTCGATCTCTATCATTCAACCCGTCCGTAATTGGCCGTCAGGTCTGTCATCGCGTCGAGACAGATGGCCGCCGCAAATGCGAGCGCGACCGTAGGCACCGCTCCGAGCAGCACCAGATCCATCGCGGTCTGACCGATTCCCTGGAATACGAAGACGCCGAAGCCGCCGCCGCCGATAAGCGCCGCGATGGTGGCAAGTCCGATGTTCTGCACGAGCACGATTCGCACGCCAGTGAGAATGACCGGAAGGGCGAGCGGGAGCTCCACCCCGACGAGCCTCTGCCAGTCGGTCATGCCGATGCCGCGCGCCGCCTCGTTCGCCTCGCGCGGCACGCCGGCGAGACCGACGACGGTATTGGCCACCATAGGCAGCAGAGAATAGAGGAAGAGCGCCACGAATGCCGGGGCGACGCCGATGCCTCGAATGCCGATCGCCGCGGCACCGGGCACATGGACGGAGATCCAGCCGAGCGGTGCGATCAGGAGGCCGAAGAGAGCGATCGAGGGGATTGTCTGGATGATGTTGAGCACGTTGAGGACGCCTGCGCGCAGATGCGGGATGCGGTGGCACAGGATGCCGAGCGGCAATCCGACCACGGCGGCGGCCGCCAGGGATCCGATCGCCAGGACCACATGGCGACGGGCCTCGTTCCAGAATGTGTCGGCGCGGCTGCCGTACTCCTTCATGATCGAGAGGCCGTCCCACATCCCGAGCTTCAGGATGACGACGACGGCAGCGGCGGCGGCGGCGAGCAGGGCCACGCGAAAGAACGGACGGGGCTTCAGCCGCGCGATCGCGTCGGTTGTCAGCAGGCTCAATGCAAAGACCAGCAACCAGAACCCGGAGGCCGGCGCGACGCGGGCATAGGCGTTGTCCGGCGGTGTCAGGAAGCGTGCGCTGAAGCCGATCGCTGCCGCCAGCGCCAGCAGCCCGCCAAGGCTCGCCACGAGCCGGATTGTAACCGGCGTCCGTGCAAGCGCGAGGAGCGCCACGACGAGGAGGAGTGCGACAAGCGCAACGCCGGATCCGGCAGGCAGGGCCGCAAGGATAGACTTTGCCTCGCCGGGCACGATCCGGTTCGCGCGGGAGGTGGCGAAGGGCGCGACGGAGACAGCATAGCCGATGAGCGCCGCGACGATGACACCAAGCTTGTCGATTTGGGCGGCCATGCACGATCCGGCGTTCTGACGCGATGAATATCGACGCGGCCGTCCCGCAAGGACCGGCCGCGGGCTGTCGCTACTTCAGGAACCCGTTCTTCTTCAGGAAGTCCTCTGCAACCGCCTTGGCCGGTTCCCCGCCAACCTGGACGCGGCCGTTCAGCTCCTGCAAGGTGACAAGATCGAGCTTCTCGAATACGGGCTTCAGCAGGGTCTCTATCTCAGGATGGGCCTTCAGCACGTCCTCGCGGATCACGGGCGTCGGCTGATAGACGGGCTGCACCGCCTTGTCATCCTCGAGCACGACGAGCCCCGAGGGGGCAATGCCGCCGTCAGTGCCATAGACCATCGCCGCGTTCGCGCCGTTCGTCTGGTTTGCGGCAGCGGAGATCGTGGCCGCCGTATCGCCACCCGAGAGCGTGATCAGCTGATCCGGCTTCAACGTGAAGGCATAGGTCGTCTGGAACGCAGGCAGCGCCGCGGCGGAATTCACGAACTCGGACGACGCCGCGAGCACGACCTTGCCGCCGCCGGAGACGTACTTTCCGAAGTCCGTAAGGGTCGCGAGCTTGTTGGCATCGGCAACATCCTTCCGCAGCGCGATCGCCCAGGTATTGTTGGCCGGCGACGGTGTCAGCCAGACAATCTTGTTGGCGTCGTAGTCCAGCTTCTTGGCGGCTTCATAGCCCTTGGCCGCGTCCTTCCACGACGGGTCATCAGCCTTTTCGAAGAAGAAGGCGGCGTTGCCGGTATACTCCGGATAGATATCGATCTCGCCAGCCATGATCGCCTTGCGAACGACCGGGGTCGCGCCGAGCTGAACGCGATCAGTTGTCGTGACGCCGTTCGCGTTGAGAACCGCCAGGATGATGTTGCCGAGGACACCCCCTTCGGTGTCGATCTTTGAAGACACCACCACCTGGGCCTGGGCCGCCGATGCGGCAAGGGTCAATGCCAGGGCGGCACCAAGGAACGTTCGTGAGATGCGCATGGGACAGACCTTCCGTTACTGACAACGACGTCCATTCACGTATCGTGCTTCCTGCAGGCACGGCTTCCTTATATGGCACACATACCGCAATAGGGAAGTGCGGCGCGACCTTTGCGCGAAATTCACACGCCATCCGCAGCAGTATTCGCGTTCCAGCTGCGAGCGAAACGCTCCCGTGCCCTGAAAATCCATTGCAATTCTCGATCGCCTCGCACACTCTCCACGCGACCCGGTCTGTATTTAGAGAATTTGTCGATCATCGTGGTGGCGGAATTCTTGCCTGGGGTCCGCAAGACGTAATCGGTTCCGCACCGCAATTTTCTGGGGGAACAGAATTGATTTACGTTTTAGCACTTCTCATCGGAGTCGTTGCCGGCCTGCGGGCGATGACCGCACCGGCTGCCGTCAGCATCGCGGCTGCGGCCGGGTGGCTGCCCGTTGCAAACACCTGGGCAGCATTCCTCGCCTTTCGCTTCACGCCCTATATTTTCGGTCTTCTTGCGATCGTTGAATTCATCACCGACCAGTTGCCCAGCACGCCGAGCCGCAAGGTGCCGCAACAATTCGGCGCGCGCCTTTTCAGCGGCGCCTTCTGCGGCGCCGTCATCGGCACCGCCGGCGGTACGCTTTTCGGCGGGCTCGTGGCAGGCATCGTTGGCGCCGTCATCGGCACGCTCGGCGGATACGAGGCACGCAAGCGGCTGGTCGCCGCCATCGGCGGCAAGGACCTTCCGATCGCCCTCCTCGAGGACGCCGTGGCCGTTCTCCTCGCGCTCTGGGTGGTGTCCTCGGTCCAATGAGCAGGCACTTCGACGCGATCATCATCGGGGCCGGCCAGGCTGGTCCCTCGCTTGCCGGGCGCCTCACGGCGGCCGGCCGCAGCGTTGCCATCATCGAGCGCAAGCTGATCGGCGGAACCTGCGTCAACACCGGGTGCATGCCGACGAAAGCCATGGTGGCCAGCGCCTATGCCGCGCATCTCGCCCGGCGGGGCGCCGACTACGGCGTTTCGGCGGGCACGGTCTCGATCGACTTCCCGAAGGTCATGGCCCGCAAGGACAAGGTGCGGTTCGACGCCCGCGCGGGCAACGAAAGCTGGCTGGCCGGGATGGCGAACTGCACCGTCATCCGAGGCCACGCGCGCTTTGTCGGGCCGAAGGAGGTTGAGGTCGGCGACGAACGGCTCTCCGCCGACCAGATATTCCTGAACACCGGCGGACGCGCTGTCATCCCCGACATGCCGGGGATCGACGCCGTGCCCTATCTCACCAACACGTCGATGATGGACCTTGCGGACCTCCCGCGGCATCTCCTCATTGTCGGCGGCAGCTACATCGCGCTGGAATTCGCGCAGATGTTCCGCCGTTACGGTTCGGACGTGACGGTCATCGAAAGAGGCACCCGGCTCATTGCCCGGGAGGACCCGGACGTTTCGGATGCGGTACGCGAAATACTCGAGAAGGAAGGCATCGACGTCCGGCTCGGCGCGAACGACATCCGTTTCTCGCCGCAGGGTTCGGACATCGCCGTCCACCTTTCCGATGCCGCTCCCATCGTCGGCTCGCACCTCCTCGTCGCCACCGGGCGCCGGCCGAACACCGACGATCTCGGTCTAGACAAGGCAGGTATCGAGACGGACGTGCGCGGCTACATCGTCGTCGACGATGAACTCCGCACCAATGTCCCCGGCATCTGGGCGATGGGCGACTGCAACGGCCGCGGCGCCTTCACCCACACCGCCTACAACGACTTCGAGATCGTGGCCGCCAACCTGCTCGACAATGACAGCCGCCGCGTGTCGGACCGGATCACCACCTACGCCCTCTACACCGACCCACCGCTCGGTCGCGCCGGAATGACCGAGACCGAGGCACGTAAATCCGGACGTAAGCTGCTTATCGGCCGGCGTCCGATGACGCGTGTCGGGCGGGCAGTCGAGAAGGGAGAAACCCAGGGCTTTATGAAGGTCATCGTGGACGCGGAGACCGGGGAGATCCTCGGCGCCTCAATCCTCGGCACCGGTGGGGACGAGGCCGTGCAGAGCATCCTCGACGTCATGTACGCCAAACGGCCCTACACGACGATAACGCGGGCGACGCACATCCACCCGACCGTGTCCGAACTGATACCGACCGTTTTCGGAGACCTGGCGCCAGCATAGGCGGCAGGTGACGATCCCGTCGCCTGCCCCGTCGACACGTCCGTGGATCGGGATGGGCGACAAACCCATTCAGGGACGGGCGAATCGACGGGACCGGAGTCTGCCCCCGCACGCAGCCTTGGGCGGACGCGCGGGGAGATTCCGGTTGTGTTTCCTTTTTCGCGATCCCGAGGGCGGTTCCCCGCTTTCGGGATCACGATGATCAGCGGCGATCAGGACAGGTGGTGCCGTTCCTGCAGATTGTAGACGGGGGTATCGATCCCGACCTGCCGCGCTTTTAGCTGCAGCGACAGGTACTGCGAGTAATGCCGGGACTGATGCAGGTTTCCGCCATGGAACCAGAGCGCTTCCTGTTGTGTCGGTTTCCACATGTTGCGCTGTTCACCCTCCCACGGACCGGGATCCTTCGGCGTGTCGGAGCCGAGCCCCCAGCATTTCCCGACCTTCTCGGCAACCTCCTTGGAGATCAGGTCGGCGGCCCAGCCGTTCATCGAGCCGTAGCCGGTGGCGTAGACGATGAGATCGGCGGGCAGTTCCGTTCCGTCCTTCAGGACCACCCCTTTCTCGTTGAGATGGCTGACGTCCGAGCCGGATTTCAGCTTGATGCTCCCGTCGATGATCAGGTCGCAGGCACCGACGTCGATGTAGTAACCCGATCCCCGCCGAAGGTACTTCATGAAGAGCCCGGATCCGTCGGCGCCCCAGTCGAGGTTGAACCCCGCCTTCTCGAGGTCGGCATAGAACTTGGCATCCTTCTCCCGCATCTTGTCATAGAGGGGGATCTGGAACTCGTGCATGATCCGGTAGGGAAGCGAGGCGAAGATCAGATCCGCCTTCCGGGTTGTCATGCCGTTGGCGACCGCCTGCTCGGAATAGAGCCCGCCGAGGCCGATATCCATGAGTGTGTCCGAGCGAACGATGTGCGTCGACGAACGCTGCACCATGGTGACGTCGGCGCCCCCTTCCCAGAGCGCCGCGCAGATGTCGTGCGCGGAATTGTTCGATCCGATCACCACCACCTTCTTGCCGCGGTATGCATCGGGGCCAGGATGCTTGGAGGAATGCTGCTGTTCGCCCTTGAAGACGTCCTGCCCCTCGAACTTGGGCACGTTTGCCTTGCCGGACATGCCGGTGGCGAGCACCAGCTGCTTCGGCCGCAGCACGACCTCCTCGCCATTCCGGTCGACCACCACGGTCCATTCCCGGGTCTTCTCGTCATAGCTTGCCGACTTGCAGGTGGTGGAGCTCCAGTAGTTGAGTTCCATGACCTTCGTGTACATTTCCAGCCAGTCGCCGATCTTGTCCTTGGGCGCGAAGACCGGCCAGTTTTCCGGGAACGGAATATAGGGCAGGTGATCGTACCAGACGGGATCATGCAGGCAGAGGGACTTGTAGCGCTTGCGCCAGCTGTCGCCGGGCCGCTCGTTCCTTTCGATGATGATGGTCGGCACACCGAGCTGGCGCAGGCGCGCGCCAAGAGCGATGCCGCCCTGCCCGCCTCCGACAATGACCACATAGGGCTGCGTCTCGTAGCCAAGTTGCGCCGCCTCCTGCTCGCGCTTCTCCTTCCAGGTCGTGCGGCCCCGGCCATGGCCGTGTTGGGCTCCTAGAGGCCGGAGCGTCCCCTTCGGCTCCTCGTGGCCCTTCAGCTCCGTCATCGTGGTCAGGAGCGTCCAGATCAGGCCGTTCTTGAGCCGTATGTGCCCACAGCCGCGTGCCACTTCGGTCTCGAATTCGAACCAGCCATCGGTGATGCCGTCGCTGCTGCTCGCCGGCTCCTTCTCGTCCTGGCGGAAGCCCGATGGCTTGATCGCTGCAAGCTGCTCCTTCAGCATGGCGCGGATCTGGTCCTGTCCCTCCATTGTCCGGATGTTCCATGTGAAGGTCACGAGATCGCGCCAGTAGCAGTCCGCCTGGAACAGGTTTACCGCGGCGTCGATGTCGCCTTCCTCCAGCGCTTTCCCGAGTTTGGCGAGCGCCGTGTCGATCCGCGTGTTGGGGCTGTCGTCAAGCATGTGATTTCCTCCGGTTTGCTTGTTGGCTGGACGCGGCGCGCCGCGGACTCCTCTTCCGCAAGCGCACCGGATCAGGTGCCGTACAACAGGAGAGCAAGGGGTGTGCCAGACCTCCTGCCTCGCTTAAGTGACTGAAATTCAAGCCTCTGATGGCAACGCGGCGACAGATGCGCGCAACGCCGTGCAACAGCTGTTGCAGCGACACTGTTGCACGAAACTGGGCATCGGACGGACGGAGCATCCGTGAAAAATTCCAAAGGGCAGAGACCGGGCAACGATCCTCAGTGGCGCTGGATGAGACCGTAGCGTTTGACCTGACGGTGGATTGTCGAACGATCGCAACCCATGCGCCGAGCTGCTTCCGAGACATTCCAGTCGCAGGATTTGAGCAGGGCTTCGAGCCGCGCTGCCGGACCTCGCCCGCTGCCTCCGATACCGGACGCGGCGATGGCTTCCGGCAGGTCCTCGGGCTCCACCACGCCGTCCTCGCAGAGCGCCGCCGCCACGGCGACGGCATTGTCCAGTTCGCGGATGTTGCCCGGCCAGTCATGGGCCTTGAGCGCGGCGAGCGACGCCTGCGAAATGTTCAGCCGGCGGTCGCCGTCACGGTATCTTTCGAGAATCTGCGCGAGAACCCAGTCGAAATCGGGCCTCTCGCGAAGCGGGGGCAGCGACAGTGTCGCAGCGTTTAGCCTGTAATAGAGATCCTCCCGGAACCGCCCCTCGCGCACAAGCGCCTGCAAGGGGCGGTGGGAGGCAGAGACGATGCGGATGCGGACGGGACGCGGCTCCGTGCCGCCCACCGGCAGCACTTCGTGTTCGGCGAGCACCCTCAGCAGGCGGCTCTGCAGCCCGAGCGGCATGTCCCCGATCTCGTCCAGGAACAGGGTCCCGCCGTCGGCCTCCTCGACCAGGCCCTTTCGGCCCTTCGGCGCGGCGCCCGTGAAGGCGCCGGGGACATAGCCGAACAGTTCGCTTTCGATGAGCTGCTCGGGGATCGCCGCGCAGTTGATGGCCACGAACCGCCCCTTGAGACCACTACCCTCGTGGATGGCGAGCGCAAGATGCTCCTTGCCCGTGCCGGTCTCGCCCTGGATGAGAACCGGCAATCGCGTGCGCGCGAGTTTCGCGGCCCTCGCCTGAAGCGCGACGATCTCGGGGGCCTCTCCGCCGATCCGTCGCAAGGGGGGCGGGATCTGTTCGCGCGTCATCGGCGCGCTGCGCGCGCGGACATGCGGCTCGATTGCATGGGCGAACAGCGCGTTGCCATCGCGGGCGAAGACGAGGCGATCCTGCGTCGGGCGGCGGCGCGTGAGATCCGGGAGCCCGTCTATGTCCAGGTCGAGGAACCGTGAGACCGGCTGGCCGATCAGCTTGCGGGTATCGCGCCAGTCGCCGCCGACCGCCCGCGCGAGAATCCGCGCGCCGCCATGCGTCATGCCGATCACCCGCCCCATGCCGTCGATCGAGACCGCCGCTTCAGGATCGACATCGAGAAATTCCGGCGACCGGGCGAACCTCAAGACCCACTCGTTGCGGGTCTGGGCCATGAGGTTGGCGAGCTCGATCCGCCTTGCGGTCGCAGTGACGAGGTGGAGCGCCAGGTTCTGGCTGGCCTTCAGGATGGGCGAGCTCAAGAGCGATATGTCCAGCACCGCCGAGAGGCGCCCGCCCGTGTCGTAGATCGGCGCGGCCGTACACGAAAGCGGCGTGTGCGTGTTGTCGAAATGATCGGTCTGGTGGATCGTCAGCGCCTCGCCCGCCTCGATGCAGGCACCCACCGCGCAGGTGCCGGCCCGTCCTTCCGACCATTCCGAACCGAGATAGAGACCGGCCTTCCTGAGGTTGTTGTCGAAAAGCGGATCGCCCAGGAATTCGACGGTGACGCCCTTGGCGTCCGAGAGCAGGAGCACGTAGTTCTGCCCCGCCACCTGCCGGAAGAGCTGTTCCAGCCCCGAACGGGCAATGGCGACCAGTTCCTCGGACTGCTGGCGATGCTCCTTCAGCTGCGTTTCGGGAACGATGAAGGCCTCGCAGGCCTGGGTCGGGTCGAGCCGATGTTGCTCCAGGCACCGCAGCCAGGATCGCACGACGGTATCGTCGCGCCCCGTCGAACGGCCCAGCGCCACGCTCTCGATCTCGCGTATGTGCTCGGAATGCGAAAACATGAAAAGCCACGACGCACCTCCCAGCACGCCGCCTTCCGTTCCTCCGCGGGCAGTTTGCGCATGAGGGATGCGATTGTAAACGCCCGCCCGAACGATTCCTCTTGCGGAAAGCCCCTTCGCGGTGAACTCTCGCATCAGCAAAGGGAGGTATCATGAGCCGCAATATCGTGCTGGTCGATCCGCTGCCGCGGACGCTCGAACTGATCATGACGCCGGAGGTCCGATCCCGTCTCGAGAAGCTCGGCGAGGTCGTCGTGTCCGAGGATCGCCAGATGCCCGACGAACTGGTCGATGAAATCCTGCCCGACACCGTCCTGATCTTCGGCCAGACGGCGATGCCGAAGGAAAGGCTGGACCGCGCGACGAAGCTCAAGGCGATCATCAACGTCGAGTCGAATTTCCTGCCGAACATCGACTACCAGGCCTGCGTCGAGCGCGGCATCTGGGTCATCACGCCCGCTTCCGCCTTCGCCTCGCCGGTCGCCGAGGCATCCCTTGCCATGGCGCTCGATCTCGCACGCGGCATCACCGTGGCCGACAGGGATTTTCGCGCCGGAACGGAGGAGTATGGCCTCGCGGCCAACAGGGATACGTTTCGCTTCGCGGGCGCAAACGTCGGGATCATCGGCTTCGGCGATCTCGGCAGACAGCTCCGCGAGCTCATCCGTCCGTTCAGGAACGAGGTCCGCGTCTACGATCCATGGCTGCCGAAGGAGATCATCGAGCGCCTCGATTGCAGGCCGGCGACGCTCGAGGAGACGCTGGCCGAGAGCCGGGTCGTCTTCGTCTTCGCAAGCGTCACCAGCGAGAACGAGGGCTTTATCGGCAGGCGCGAATTCGCACTGATGCAGCCTGGCTCGGCCTTCCTGCTGATGAGCCGGGCGGCGGTCGTGGACTTTCCGGCGATGCTTGACGCGGTAAGGTCGGGACATATCCGCGCCGCCACCGACGTGTTCCCGGAGGAGCCTGTCGCAGCCGACGACCCGGTGCGGCAGATCCCGGGTCTGCTTCTCTCCGCGCACCGGACCGGGGGCACGCGGGACGCCTTCTACGAACTCGGCGCGATGAGCGTTGCGGATGCCGAACTCATCATGAGGGGACTGCCGCCGCAGCTTTGCCGCAGGGCCGATCCGGCGACCGCCAGCCGGTTGCGATCGAAGCCCGTAGCCGTTTCGTGAACGGCCACGCCAGTGCGGATTCCCGGCGGTTTGGGCTAGCTCGCGCCGTGGATTTTGATTTTTTCGCAAGTCTTTGTGCCTAAACCAATTTCCACTTTTGCGAGAGGCACCCCGGACTAGTGGAATGCGAAGGGAAATGCCCGGCTTGCCTTCGAGGCGAGTTGGACAAAATTTTTCCTCCATAACGGGAAATTATGTTAATCGCGTTCGCTCGGCGCCGGCACATGATGGGTTTTCTTCTCGAATTGCCACACAGCTTTGGTATCCTTGCGCATCTCTCCATTCACCCCGAAAGGAACGACAATGAGCCTTCGCATCAACGAGACCGCTCCCGACTTCACAGCCGACACCACGCAGGGTTCTGTAACCTTCCACGAGTGGATCGGCGACAACTGGGCAGTGCTCTTTTCGCACCCCAAGAACTTCACGCCGGTCTGCACCACCGAGCTCGGCACGATGGCCGGACTGGAAGGAGAATTCCGCAAGCGCGGCGTCAAGATCATCGGCATCTCGGTCGATCCGGTAGAGAGCCACGGCAAGTGGAAGAACGACATCAAGGTCGCAACGGGTTTCGACGTCGAATACCCGCTGATCGGTGACCGGGACCTGAAGGTCGCGAAACTGTACGACATGCTTCCGGATGGCGCCGGCGACACGTCGGAAGGCCGGACGCCGGCGGACAACGCCACGGTACGCTCGGTCTACGTCATCGGCCCGGACAAGAAGATCAAGCTGATCCTCACATACCCGATGACGACGGGTCGCAACTTCGACGAGATCCTGCGCGCCATCGATTCGATCCAGCTGACGGCAAAGCATCAGGTCGCGACACCTGCGAACTGGAAGCAGGGAGAGGACGTGATCATCACTGCCGCGGTTTCGAATGAAGACGCTGTAAAGCGCTTCGGCTCGTTCGACACCGTCCTGCCCTATCTGCGCAAGACCAAGCAGCCGACCGCCTGAGGCGATCGCCATCTGCCTCCGGGTGCAAGAGCCCGGAGGCAACGCAGGACCCGCGCCTCGCTTGACGCGCAAGACGCGCCAGCGCCCGAAACGGGACAGCCGCAATGCAATCTAGCCGAGAGCCCGCTGCGGCGCCGTCAGCAGGTTGAGCACCAGCTCCCTCAGTTCCTTGATATCCTCGGCGATCCGGTTTTCGCCGCGGCTTTCGGCGGCATGGAAGATGCCGTCGAGATAGACGCCGATCATTCTTGACATCTTGGCGACGTCCACGTGCCGGTAGGTCTTGTCCTCGATGCCGCGGACGAGCGTCTCCTCGATTAGAACGCGCTCGTGCTCGTAGAATTGCGCCACCAGACTGTCCACCTCCGGATCACGCCTGTCGAGGGCGGCGTAGTCGGCCATGATCTTCACCATGCGCGTCACCGTCGGTGCGATGGTGGCCTGGATGTCGAGCCAGGCGCCGATTTCGCCGAGCGGATCATCGCGCAGACTGCCGCACGACGCCGCGTAGCCGGCCATGATCTGGTTGATCGAGTGAGCGAGAACGCTGCGGAACAGGTGATCCTTGTTCTCGAAGTAATGGTAGATCAGCCCAACATTGACCCCGCAGGCGACCGCGATCTCGCGCACCGTGACGATGCTGTAGTGGGACGTGCCAAAGAGGCCAAGCGCCGCATCCAGGATGAGTTCCGCCCTCTTCGCAGGATCGAGTCGCTGGCGCTGTGGTTTGGCATTCATGTCTTTTCCATACTCCTCGGCAGCTGATGCGGGCAGGGTCTCTTCCTCTTCAGCCGGTCATTTCTTCCCTGACGCACAGTCTTTCGCGAGCGGCAAATGATTTTCGTGTCACGATAATAGGCATCTTTCCGGAATTCCTGCCCAAAGTTTCGGCCATATGCTAAATTTTTGATTTCATTTCATTTTCTTTTGAGGTTCGTCATTTTTCCGCTTGCGGAGTCTATTGAACGCTCGCTTAATAGTGGGAACAAACCAGACAATCAAGCAGCGGAGATACGTGATGAGAAGGCTTTTGGGTACCATTCTGATGTCTATTCTCCTGCTGGCGGGAGTCGTCGGGGGAACCACCCGCGATGCAGTCGCCGCGCAGAAGAAGTCGTTCAAGGTCGGCTATTCGATCTACGTCGGTTTCATGCCGATGTCCTACCTCGCGCAGTCCGGCATCCTGAAGAAATGGGCCGACAAGTACGGCATCGAAATCGAGATGGTCGTCGTCAATGACTATGTCGGCAGCATCAACCAGTTCATCGCGGGCGATTTCGACGCCGTCGGCGTAGCCGGGATGGACGGCCTGACGATGCCCGCGGCCGGCGGCGTCGACACCACGCTCTTCCTCATCACCGACTATTCGAACGGCAACGACCAGCTCCTGTCGAAGACTGCGAGCTCCGTCGCCGACCTGAAGGGCAAGGACGTCTACCTCCTCGAATTCAGCGTGTCGCACTACCTCCTCGACCGCGCGCTCGTCACCAACGGCCTGACCGGACTTGGCGAGGTCAAGACCGTCAACATTTCCGATGCCGATATCGCAGCCGCCTACATCTCGAACGCCGAGATCGAACACGCCGTCTCGTGGAAGCCGATGACGGCCGACATGCTCGATTCGAACGATGCAAGCAAGGTGCTGTTCGACAGCTCCAAGATCCCCGGCGAGATCATGGATGCCTTCATCGGGCATACTGAAACGCTGAAGGACAACCCGGACTTCGGCAAGGCGCTGACCGGTGCCTGGTATGAAGCGCTCGGCATCCTGAAGCAGGGCGGCGATGCGGCAAAGCCGGTCAACGAGCTGATGGCCAGCGCCATGGGCACCGACGAGGCAGGGCTGAAGTCCCAGGTGGACACGACCTACTTCTTCTACACCCCGGCCGATGCCTATGCATTCCTGACCGACGCGAAGACCAAGCAGTCCTGGGACTACATCCGCAAGTTCAGCTTCGACCGTGGCCTCTTCGGCCAGGGCGCGGCAAGCGTGGATGCCGTCGGTATCTCGCTGCCCGACGGATCGATTCTCGGCGACACGGCCAACGTGAAGCTCAGGGTGGACGCCACCTTCGCCAAGATCGCGGCAGACGGCGCGCTCTGAGCCGCTCGAAAGCGAACGGGTGTCTCCGTGAAGCGCATCATCAACTATCCACCGAACCGCCGCCAACGGATCATGCTCGGCATCCTGCCGTTCATCGTTGTGCTCCTGGTCTACGTGATGGGCTCCGAAGTCCGGCTTGCCGCCAATGCGGGGGACAAGATCATGCCAGCCTTCTCCTCCTTCTACGCGGCAATGGAGCGCCTCGCCGTCCAGCCCGACAAGGCAACAGGCAACTACCTCTTCTGGCTGGACACCTATCTCAGCCTCTGGCGATTGTTCGTCGGGCTCGGGCTGTCGGCCCTGATCGCGGTTTTCATCGGCATTCCGGTCGGCTTCATCCCGCACCTGAGGGCTACCTTCGATCCGGTGCTGGCGGCACTATCCCTGGTTCCGCCACTCGCCGTACTGCCCATCCTGTTCATCATCTTCGGGCTCGGCGAGATCTCGAAGATCGTGCTGATCATCTTCGGCGTGGCGCCGTTCCTGACACGGGACGTCATCCTGCGGGTGGACGGCCTGCCTCGCGAACAGATCGTCAAGGCCCAGACGCTCGGTGGATCGACATGGCAGATGATGCTGCATGTCGTCCTTCCGCAAGTCGTTCCCGGACTCGTGAACGCCCTGCGCCTGTCGCTTGGCGCGGCCTGGCTCTTCGTGATCGCCTCGGAGGCGATTACCGCGGAGGGCGGGCTCGGCTACCGGATCTTCCTCGTCAGGCGGTATCTCGCGATGGACGTCATCCTTCCCTACGTGGTCTGGATCACGCTTCTGGCCTTCCTTGTCGACTACGGCCTGCGCCGCCTCAACGAGTTCGCCTTCCCCTGGGCGCACCTGAAGGAGGCCTGAGATGACGGAGATCACCTTCGACAAGGTCTGGAAGGAATACGACGACACCATCGTGCTGGAGAACGTGTGCCTCAGCCTGCGCGATCACGAGTTCCTCTCGATCGTCGGTCCGAGCGGCGTCGGGAAGACCACCATGCTGCGCCTTCTGCTGAGCCAGGAGGTGCCGACGAAAGGCACGATCCTGATCGACGGCGAGCCAATCTCTGGCGAACCCGCCGCCGACAGGGGCGTGGTGTTCCAGCGCTACTCGGTCTTTCCGCACAAGACGGTGCTCGGCAACGTCATGATCGGTCCGCAATGGCAGCAGTCCCGATTTCTCGGGCGGCTGTTCGGCGCCCGGCGCCAGGAGGTGACCGAGCGCGCCTTGACGCTCCTCGAACGGGTCGGGCTGAAGGAGGCGGCGGACAAGTATCCGCAGCAGCTCTCCGGCGGCATGCAGCAGCGCCTCGCCATCGCGCAGGCACTGATCATGAAGCCGAAGGTCCTGCTTCTCGACGAACCCTTCGGCGCACTCGACCCCGTCACGCGCAAATCCATGCATGTGCTCATTCGCGAACTGTGGATGGAGAACGCGATGACGATCGTAATGATCACCCATGACATGGCCGAGGCCTTCGAGCTCGGAACCCGCGTCATCGCGATCGACAAGGTGCGCCGCGATCCGCAGGCCCCGGAAAGGTTCGGCGCCTGCGTCGTCTCCGACTTCGAGGCCAAGCCTCGCATCGTGCGCGACAGCCGGCGCTTCGAACTCGTCCGCGCCGCCACCCGTGGCGCTGCATCCGCGGTCGAGGAAGCGGGCGGCGACGTTCTTTCGAATTTCCCTCCGCTCAGCCGGAATTCTTCTCTCTGAAACGACAAGGAGCTTACACAATGGCGCCGAAGCCGATGCACCTCGCATGGTTCATGAATTTCACCCCGGACGAATGGCGCGAACCCTTCGGCAACGGGGGTACCCCCTGGGACGGCCGCTTCTACATCGAGATGGCGCAGGCCCTGGAGCGCGCCTGCTTCGACTACATCATGATCGAGGACAAGCTGATGGTCCCCGAGACCTATGGCGGCTCGCGTGACTTCGCGCTGAAGAACGCGATGATGGTGCCCAAGGCGGACCCGGCACCGCTGGCAACCGCCATGGGCATGGCGACCTCCAGGCTCGGCGTCGTTGCCACCATGTCGACGATGGCCTATCCGCCCTTCCTGCTGGCGCGCCTCTGCTCGACGATCGACAGCCTGACCCGCGGTCGCTTCGGCTGGAACATCGTCACCAGCGCGGAAGACCTGGCGGCGCAGAACTTCAACCTCGACGTTCTGCCTCTGCGCGAGACCCGCTACGAGATGGCTGACGAGTACATGGATGTCGTGCGCAAGCTCTTCGATAGCTGGGACAAGGATGCCGTCGTGCTCGACCGGGCAAAAGGCGTCTACGCCGACCCGACGAAGGTGCACACCATCGATCATGCCGGCAAGTTCTTCAAGGTTCGCGGACCGCTGAACACCGTGCCCTCGCCGCAGGGTCGGCCGGTCTTCGTGCAGGCCGGCGCCTCGCCGCGCGGCCGCGACTTCGCCGCCATCCATGCCGACTCGATCATCTCGGTGGCGAGCGGCGTTTCCGCGATGAAGGCATTCCGGGATGACATCCGCGCCCGCGCGGAAAAATTCGGGCGCAATCCCGACGAGATCAAGGTGCTTTTCTGCATCACGCCGACGCTCGGCGAGACCGAGGCCGAGGCCTACGACAAGTACAACCGCATGGTCTCCTCGGACTACTTCATCACCGACACGCTTTCTTCCATATCGGCGATCACCGAGATCGACTTCTCGAAGTTCGATGTCGACAAGCCGCTGCCGGAGAAGCTGGTGACCAACGGCGAGTCCGGCACGCTGGACAAATTCCAGCAGTGGGGAAGCGGCAAGACGCTGCGCGAACTGGTGGTCGACGGCGGCGGCGGACTGGTCTCGTCCGTCGAGCTGATCGGAACCCCGGACCAGGTCGCCGACAAGATGGGCGAGGTCATGAGCTACGTCGGCGGCGACGGCTTCCTGCTCACGACCCCGGTCCTGCGCGTGAGCCGGCGCTACATCACCGAGATCACCGACGGGCTGGTGCCGGCGCTCCAGCGTCGCGGACTGGCGCGGACCGAATACAAGCACGAACTCCTGCGCGATAACCTGATGGAATTCTGAGGACCCATTCCGCGCGCCGCCCTACCTGCGGCGCGCGGGCACAAACCAAACTCCGGTCGATCGTTCACTGCGAGAGAGACAATGACCCAGCCACACACGCATCCATCAAGTAACGATGAATCCCGTGCCGTCTCGCGGGAAAACTTCCGCGAGGCGATGTCCCGGCTTGCGGCAGCGGTCAACATCGTCACCACGGACGGGACCGGAGGAAGGGCGGGCTTCACCGCGACCGCTGTCTGCAGCGTCACCGACAGCCCGCCGACCCTTCTCGTCTGCCTGAACCGGAACAGTTCGGCGAGTGCCGCCTGCCTCGAGAACGGTGTGCTCTGCGTCAACACCCTGCATCCGAGCCACGAGACGCTCTCCAATCTCTTCGGCGGCAAGACGCCGATGGCCGAGCGCTTCGACTCCGCCGACTGGGCCGAAACGGCAAGCGGGTCGCCGAGGCTCGCCGATGCCATCGTCGCCTTCGACTGCAAGGTGGAGCGCATGGCCGAGGTCGGCACGCACACCGTCCTCTTCTGCGAGGTGATCGACATCGCCGCGGGCGACAGGCCGGAGGCCCTGCTCTACTTCGCCAGGCGCTATCACACGATCTGAAGCGCTTCGCCTCAGTCGAAATCTCCCAATTCCTCGTGGATTCCCGCGATGATCTCGGAGCGCTGTTGCGCCGACTTTCCGGCATGGGCCGCGTAGGTGAGCATCAGGAGGCGGATGGCGCTGCCGACCGCCGTATGCGAGGCGCCGAGAGCAAAGCTCGCGACATGGCACGGCAAGACGACGCGCGAATGGCGCTGCGCTTCCAGCATCGACCCGCGATCCGTAATGGTGATGACGTTGAGCCGGCTGGTGGCCGCATAGGAGAGGATCGGCTTCAGGAGCGTGTTGTGCGGCGGCAGGGTGATGACGAGCAGCACATCCTTCGGCCCCGTCATTGCGAGATCCTCGGCCCAAGACCCCTGGTTTATTCCGAGGATCATCACGTTGTGGCGCAGCCGCGACAAAAGCAGCCGCGCATAGCGGGCAAACCCCTCCTCTGATCCGAAACCGAGCACCCAGACCCGCGGCGCGGCTGCGATGAGCTCCGCTGCCTCGCGCACCTTGTCCGAACGCATCTCCTCGAAGGTCTTCGTAAGGTTCTTCAGCTCCAGTTCCAGATGCGCGCCTATGGTCCGGCCGAGCGCGACCTGCTCGGAATTGGTGACGGAGTACTCGTAGGGCTCCGTACGGTTCCGTTCCTCCCGTGCCTGCAGCTTCACCTCGTTGAAATCCGAATAGCCGAGGTGCTGGAAGAAGCGGGCAGCCGTTGCCTTCGAGACACCCGCCATTTCGGCGATCTCGGTCGCCGAATGGGTAAGAATGTCGTCCTGCCGGTCGAGGATCAGTTGGGCGAGCTTCTGCTCCCCCGCCGTCAGCCGGGCATATCTTTCCTGGATGCGCAAAACGAGACGTGACGCCATGAGCCTTCGATTCCCCCGCTGCGAACATAAAAAACACTAGCATCCCTCTTGCAATGATGAAACTGTTGTTTCATGATTATGAAACAGTGAAACCACGGGTTCTTACGTGTCGCATCCACGCCTCATACGTCAGCGCATCTGGGAGCGGCTCAAGGATGTCGCCCGGCCGGACACGCGCTTCCATATGCGGTTCTCCGAGTTCATCCCCGATTTCGAAGGCTCAGACAGCGCAACCGACCGCCTCGCGGCCCTGCCGAGTTTTGCGCGCACGTCGCTCGCCTTCGTGACGCCAGACAATTCGATGCTCGAACTCAGGCGGCGCATGATCGTCTCGGGCACACCTTTCGTGATGTCGACCTACAACATCCAGCGCGGCTTTCTCTATCTCGCGCCGGGCATCGTTCCGAAAGGAACCGAACTGCAGGCGGCGTGGCTCGACGGCATCGAGCACTACGGGCGGCCCGTCACGCTGGAGGACCTCACCCATATCGGTCGCTTCGATTTCATGGCCACGGGCGCCTCGGCCGTCTCGATGGACGGCGTGCGGTTCGGCAAGGGCCACACGTTCTTCGACCTCGAATGGGGAATGTTCACCGACCTCGGCCTGGCCGACGAGGCGACGACGATCGCGGCCGTCGTGCATGACGTCCAGGTGGTCGAGGACCGCCTCAACGTCAGCGAGACGGAAATACCGGTCGATTTCATCGCTACGCCGACCCGCACGATCGCCGTCGAGCGCAACCGACGCCGGCCGCGCGGCATCCGCTGGTCCAGCATCACCACCGATGAAATCGACGCCATTCCGCCGCTGAAGGAACTTGCCCGCATGCGCGGGGTCGCATGAACGACGCCTGGAGCATTTGAAAGTCCATTGCTCTCACCAGAACGAAAGGGAACCCACATGAACATCGCCTTCAACAGACGCCGGTTTCTCGGCCTCATGGGAGCCGCCGCGACGCTTCCGATGATGGGCCGCGTCGCCCGTGCAGCAACGCCATTCAACTTCCAGGCTTCCTGGATCAACGATGCCGAGTTCAGCGGCTATTTCGTCGCCGTCGACAAGGGTTACTACGCCGAAGAGGGGCTGGACCTCACCTATCTCTCCGGCGGACCGGACGTCATCCCGGAAAGCACGATTGTCGCGGGCAAGGCGGATCTCACGCTGACGACGCCCGACACGACGATCAAGGCGATCGTCGAGCAGAACGCGCCCTTCAAGATCATCGGCGCCCAGTATCAGAAAAACCCGATCGGTATCGTCTCGCTCGCCAAGAACCCGATCCGTGAGCCGAAGGACCTTGTCGGCAAAACGCTCGCCGTTCCCCCGGTCAACGTCATCTCGGTCGAGGCGATGCTGAAGATCTCGGGTGTCGATCGCTCGCAGGTGAACATCGTCCCCTATGCCTACGATCCGACGCCGCTCATCAAGGGCGAGATCGACGCATCGCTCGATTTCACGACCAACGTCCCTTTCACCATCAAGCAGGCAGGCGAGGAAGCAACGTCCTTCCTTCTCTATGATTTCGGCTTCACCATCTTCAACGACACCGTCGTCGTCACAGAAGAGACGCTGAAGGCGAAGCGCAAGGAAATCGTCGCCTTCCTGAGGGCCAGCCGGAAGGGCTGGGAGGAGAACCTCAAGGATCCGGCCGTCTATCCGCCCACATTTGCGGACAGCTGGTTCAAGGGGACCGGGCGTTCGATCGAGAACGAGGTCTACTTCAACACCGCGCAGAAGCCGCTGATCGAATCCGCCGGCGGGATCTTCTCCATGAGCGAAGAGGCGATCGAGGCGAACATCAAGGCGCTCGCCGCTGTCGGCATTGTCGCCAAACGCGAGCATTTCGATACGACGGTTCTCGAAGAAGTCTGATGGCAAACATGTCCGGCATCCGCCTCGAGCACGTGTCGCGTTCCTTTGCGGGACGCGGCACCGTCGTCACGGCCCTTGCCGATGTCTCTCTCGATTGCCCGGCAGGGTCCTTCACGGCGTTGATCGGGCCCTCCGGCTGCGGCAAGTCGACCATGCTGCGCCTGGCTCTCGGTCTCGACCGGCCGGATGCGGGCACCACGACGGTCGCCGGCATGGCGCCCGGCGAAGCCGCTCGGGCCGGGCTGACCGGCGTCGCATTCCAGGATGCGGCGCTGATGCCCTGGCGCACCGTCGAAGACAACATCGCGTTGCCGCTCGACGTGCTCGGGCGGCCGCGCCGCACGCACGCGGGCAAGATCGCCGATCTCATTGCGCTGGTGGGCCTCACTGGCTTCGAGAAGGCTCTTCCTGGCGAGCTCTCCGGCGGCATGCGCCAGCGCGTCGCGATTGCCCGCTCGCTCGTGACCGATCCGAAGGTTCTCTTCCTGGACGAGCCCTTCGGCGCGCTCGACCAGATCCTCCGTCGCCAGATGAACATCGAACTGCAGCGTATCTGGATGGAAAGTCGCGCCACCACCCTGCTCGTGACGCACGGGATCGACGAAGCCGTCTTCCTCGCCGACCGCGTCGTCGTCATGCAGAGCAAGCCGGGACGCATCGCCCGCGTCATCGACATCCCGTTGCCGCGCCCGCGCCGGCCGGAAATCTTCACCAGCCCCGAGTTCCACGCCCTTGAGGACGAGATCGCGGAGGCCCTCGATGGCCGCTGATCAGGCACGAGAATCCGCACGGCTGGGGACGGTCCGCAACTGGCTCATCCTTCTGGTCCTCTGGGAGATCTGCGGTCGCTTCTCGCTGATCGCCGGAGGCGCCCTGCCCGCTCCGTCGCAGATCCTCGCTCGCCTCTGGATCGACCGGGCCGACTATCCCCCGCATATTCTCGCGACCCTGCAAGGGGCTGGCGCAGGCTTCCTGATCGGCAACCTGGTCGCCATTGCTGCGGGCGGATTGTTCGCACTCTTCCCTGCGGCCGCGCGCCTGGGACGCGGCGTCAACATCGCGCTCTTCGCGCTCCCGCCGATCGCCATTTCGCCTATCCTGGTCCTCACCTTTTCGGGCATGACCCCGCGGATCGCGCTTGCGGCCATCGGCTGCTATTTCGTCACCATGACTGCGACCGTTACCGGGATCACCCAGACCGACCGGCGGATGATCGACCTGGTCCACGCCTATGGCGGCGGCAGGTGGAAGACGCTCATCCTGGCGCAGGCCCGTTCCGCCCTACCTTCCATCCTCACTGGCCTCAGGATCGCGGCGCCGAACGCCGTGCTGGGTTCCATACTTGCCGAATTCGGCGGGGGCGGACGCTTCGGGCTCGGAGCCTACCTGATCGGATCGCTCGGCCGAGCCGAGCCGGACCGGCTCTGGGGGATCGGGCTGTGCGCCACGCTTCTGGCCGGTCTCGCCTATGCCCTCTTCTCGCTGATCGCCTACCGCTTCACCGGCTCGACGCGCGCCGTCACCGTTCCGGCAACCGCGCCCGACTCCGGCTCCGGGCACTGGCCACGCTGGCTCTCCATCAGCCTCAAGCTGGGCTCGATCGCCCTGCCCTTCGCCCTGTGGTGGCTGCTCCTCCTCGTCATGGGAACGCCGCCGATGATCGCCAAGACCCCGGCAGGCCTCGTCGATTATCTCTTCCTGCTGCCAGCCTCCCCGGCCGCACGCGAAAGGCTCGTCGCCGCACTGGCGCAGACATTGCCAATGACGATTGTCGGCATGGCGGCCGGTATCGCCTTCGCCTTCCTTCTCGCTCTCGCCTCCGTGATCCGCCCCGCGATCGTGCGCGGCTTCATGCCGATCGCGCTGGTGACGCAGACCATGCCGCTTGTTGCACTGACCCCGCTCCTGGTCCTCCTCCTCGGCCGGGGACCCTCGGTCATTCTCTGGATCACCATTTCCGTCACGTTCTTTCCCGCGTTCGTGACCATGGCGCAGGGTCTCTCACTGGTCCCGCGGGCAGCACTCGACGTGCCGCGGGCCTATGGCGCGAGCCCCCTGACGCAAATGCGCCTCGTCTCCATTCCGGCTTCCCTGCCATACCTCTTCGCCGCGATGCGCCTTGCCGTGCCGCGCGCGCTCCTCGGCGTCATGATCGCCGAATGGCTCGCCACCGGAACGGGCCTCGGCAACCTCCTCAACCAGTCCCGCGGCTATCTCGACTACGGCATGATCTGGGCGGTCGCCGTCACGTCGGTTCTTCTGTCCGTCCTTTTCTATCAAATCGTCGCCTTCATCGAGCGGTTGGTGCTGACGCGCCGCGGGATGAATTCGGCCGGCTAATGCAAGGAGTTGCTGCCATGAGTATCGTCGATCACAAGGCCTCGGTGCGTGAGCGAGTATGGAGCGAGTTGCGCAAGGTGGCCGTGCCAGACAGCCGCTTTCACTTCGACTTCGGGGAATTCATCGCCGATTTCGAAGGCGGAGAGGCGGCCGTCGCCCGCCTGACGGCGCATCGGTTCTACCAGGATGCCAAGTTCATTTTCATCACGCCGGACAACTGCCTCGATCGTCTGCGCTTCCAGGCGCTGGAGGACGGAAAGACCGTGCTGATGACCACCTATTCGATCAAGCGCGGCTTCTGGGTTCTGGACCCTCGCCTGATCGCGCCGGAGCTGCGTCTCTATGCCTCGACACTCGACGGCATGGAGCGGGTGGGCCAGCCCGTCAGCCTGAAGGACATCGCCTCGATGCCGGTCGTCGACTACATGGTCACCGGCACTGGTGCGATAAACCACGAGGGCGTGCGCTTCGGCAAGGGACACGGCTTCTTCGATGCGGAATGGGGCATGCTCTACCGGCTGGGAAGGATCAGCACCGCGACGCCGTCGGCGGCCGTCGTGCACGACTGCCAGGTCCTCGACGAGAAACTGACGCCCGACGTCTACGACACGGTGGCGGACGTGATCTTCACCCCGACGCGAACGATCGAGGTCCGGGATCCGCACAAGCCGACCTGCGGCATCCTTTGGGATAGGCTAGACCCGCACATGTTCGAAACGATCCCGCCGCTGCAGGAACTGAAGGCGATGGGGCTGTAACCAAGCCACGCTACCCGCGCGCGATCTCGGCAACTGTGTACCCTCTCCGGCACTGGTATCCGTCGAATGCGACCTTGGACAGGCCCCAGGACGGAAAGGTCAGGTCCGCGGGCTTGTCCGACAGGTTCAGGATGATCCTGTAGTCGCCGTCGCCGGTCGGAATCGAGCAGCCCTCGAACGGATAAGGCAAGTCGAAACCCGAGAGCTGAGCCGGCTCGCGGACGGACTGCAGACGGATCGAGGGACGCCGCCCGCCTTTCTCGGCATCGATCAGGATATGCTCGATATCGTCGATCTCTGAATTGAACTTCACGAGCGCATCGACAAGCTCGGGCGGCGTCGCATCCCAGGCAAAGGCCGGGGAGAACGCGAACGTGAAGTAGATGATCCCGACCGCGCCATGGATGATCGATGACCATGCCTGTACGCCGAACTCGGCCGCGGACGCGTTGCGTCCCATGCTTCCATTGAACTGCGACGTTCCGACAAAGGAGAACTGCGGCCTGCCACCGCTCCACCGCAACAGCCGGTCGATCGCGTGCCCCTGCGGCGTCGAGACATAGTCGTCGAGGTCCGTCACCAGTGCTTCCCCCGACGCAACGGGATAGCTGTCGTGGCAAAGCCAGTCGATATAGGGGCTATCGGCGTAGTCGGCCATGATCGCATCGAGGTACATGTTGTTGATGTGGCTGCCGATATGGTTGATCCAAAGCGGCTTGCCGCTGCCTCCCCAAAGCTTGGCGATCTCGTCGACCTGATCGGGCCGCATCGTCACGCCTTCGTAGGTGATCCCCTGGCCTCCCGGCTTGAGGTTGGAGGGTTCGTCGATGAGGGAAAATGCGAGGAGAAGAGGCTGCTGCAGATCCCACTCGAAGGCGTCGCGGTCGGAAAGCACCAGGCTTTTCTGCGGTCCGGAGTAGTCCCAGCCGCGCGGCTCACGCACAATGTTGAGGTGTAGTCGCAGCGCTTCCTGTGTCCATTGCAGGACCTCGCCTCCACCGTTGACAGTGAAGATCGTGTTGACGCCGCGCGACTTCCAGAGCGCCATCGTCTCTACCGGCTGCTGATAGACACCCTTCACGAAGAAGCGTGGGCCAGGCAGCAACTCCATCCGCGCGGACGCTGCCAAAGCCGGACTGACCCACTTTCGCCCAACACCGGCGATGAGTGGCGACGTTGCCAAAGCAAGCAGATTGCGGCGGCTTATTCCCCTCATGATGGCCTCGACTTGGGTGGGAGGACGCCGCCCCCTCGGCGTCCGGTTCATCATAGCGCGAGCTTTCCCCGAACAAGACAGTCGAAATAGGATGACCCTCCTACCTCGAAAGGACCAGTACACGCCGGGGCGGCTATGGGCTTAACTCAGATCTCTTCGGCATTTTCGAAGCATACCTGGGCAGATTGGAATGGTTGGTCAGATTGTGCGTCAATCCCCTCGGACGGTCGACCCGGGATGCTGCGACCCAAAGCGCCGGGCAACCCTCCAAGCCATGTCCCTGCGCACTGAAATCCCTGCGACCTTCCTCTCTCAACCGTCAGAGGTTTCCCGAGACAAGGGATGCATTCGAATATGAACGAGACACGCCGATTGGGCCTGACCAGGCGCCGCGGAGGTGCCTCCGACTTGTCCCTTCCTGGGCAACTAAGACCCCTCCGCAGTAGTAGACAAGGCGGACGGACTGGGGTGCGGCACGTAACTGGACCAATCGCGCCGCCTGACAGCCTGGAAAAGAGCCGATTGCCAGTAGCTGTATTCTTGTTCCTGATCGCGCTTTCCATCCCTTGGATTATCGAGATTGGATCCCTGCGACTGTCGATCTATCGATTTCTTCTGTGCCTCGCTGTTGTGCCCTGCATATGCCTCTGGCTCACCGGTCGCGCCGGGAGAATCCGGATTGTCGATCTCCTGGTGATTTCGTTCGTTAGCTGGAAAGGACTGACCCTCATCCTGCTGCATGGGCCGCAGCAAGCGATGCAACCCGTGGGAATATCCTTCGTGGAAACCCTTGGGGCCTATTTCCTACCCCGTTGCTTCATCCGCAACGCCGACGATTTTCGAACAATGGTCAAGCTGTTGTTCATTGTCGTCGCGTCGATGGTGCCGCTTGGACTTCTGGAAACAGCAACCGGCTTCCCGGCGACGCAACACCTTTTTCGTCTGGTGCTCCCGACCTATCCGGACACTGACATGGGTTGGCGCTCCGGCCTCTTCAGGGCCCAGGGCGCATTCGAGCATCCGATCCTTTTTGGCGTCGTCTGCAGCACCGCGTTCATTCTCACTTTTCTCGTCCTCGGCTACCAAAGGTCACTCGCCGAAAAAGGTGCAAAGGCAGGAATCGTCGTGCTGGCGACCGGTCTCGCCGTTTCATCCGGCCCCCTTCTTGGAATTGCACTTCAATGCCTCCTGCTCGGCTGGAAACGGTGCGCGGATGCAATCGGCCTTCGGACGATGTGGAGTTTGACACTTGCAGGAGTGTTGGCTTACGCGGTGGCGAGCCTGACGTTGCACCGCTCGGTAATCGAGATAGTCATAGCGCGACTCACATTCGATCCGATGTCCTATTGGTCGCGCAACCTGATTTGGGAATACGGCTGGAGTTCGGTATCAAATCATCCTGTCCTGGGTACGGGGCTCGGCAGATGGGATCGGCCACAATGGATGGCCGAGAGTATCGACAATTTCTGGCTTGGAACCGCGGTCATCCATGGACTGCCGGCACTCCTGCTGATCTGCGGCACCGTCCTGGCGGCTCTGATGACCGTTGGACTGAAGCGCGGGCTTGATGAAAGGCACAGGGAGTATCGCGCAGCCTATCTCATCACGATCATAAGCACGTGTCTGGTTGGGCAGACTGTTCACTTGTGGGATGCCGCGTTCGTTCTTTTCGTCTTCCTCCTTGGGAGCGGCATTTGGTTTCTGGACGCGGCCCCGTCCGATTGCCCATCGGAGTCCACTCGACCGGCTCGAAATTCCCGATCTCCTGGCAGGACAGGGCACATTCCATCCAACGAGAAGGCTCCACCCCGAAAGGGATTGCTTCCATAGGTGCAAATGAAGGGGAGTACAGTGCCGACATTGTCAGTTGTAACGCCGAGCTACAGACCCGACATCGAACTGTGCCGCGATCTCCACAGCTCGCTCAAGGCGTTCGCGCCTCCGCACACCAACCATTGCGTCATCGTGCCGAAGTCGGACCGGGCAATCTTTGCCGGCATTGGTGATGTGCACAAAGTGGACGAATTTCTGCCCGCAAGCTTTCGCTCCGTCCCCGGCAACCTCTGGATAAACCTGCGCCGCCCTATCCCACCCGTCAGGGGCTGGATCGTTCAACAATTGATCAAGATCGAAGCCGTTGCCCGGTCCAAAGCCGACGTCGTGCTTCTTGTTGATTCCGATATGGTCTTTATCCGCCCTTTCTCGGCGCACACGTTCTACCGCGACGGGAAGACCAGGTTCTACCGCGCCGTCGATGCCGTTCACGCCGGCTTGCCTCGACACATTCTCTGGCATCGGGTGGCCCGGCAACTACTCGGCCTGCCTCCCTCGGACCGGATACCGCTCCACGACTACATTTGTTGGCCGATGGCATGGGATCCAACCGTGGTCCGAGCGATGCTGTCGCGCGTGGAAGGCGTGGCAGGCACTGCGTGGCAAACGGCGATCGCGTCCCAGCTTCATTTTTCGGAAGGCATTCTCTACGGCGTTTACGTGGACGAAGTGCTCGGAGGCGCACCATACAGCGAAGGCACGATGCTGAGCATCGCCTATTCGGATGAGATTCCGTTCGATCAGGTCGGGGCGGAAAAGTTTCTGTCCAGTGTTTCTCCCGATGACATTGCAGTCATGATCTCCGCAAAATCCGGGACAGGTCTCGAAGAGCGGAGACGCGCATTGGCCGCGATCGGTGGGAGGTAAGCCCGAGCCCTTGATGTTTCTGCAAGCGCGAGGGCAGATAATCTCCCCGCTTGACCCGCGCTCTGACACGGTTCGAACGCCACCAGAATGCCAAAAAGGGTTAGAGCAGCAATGCTGGCTCCTCAAAAAGGAGGGTTGGCGGACAAAACCGCCTGCATTTGCGGGGCGGCATAGATCGAAAGGACGTGCCCTGCTCGAATTATCTATGCAGGGGTGATCGATGGACGCTTTCGAACGAGGCGCTCAAACTTGTTCAGTCCTCAAGCAGCATGGGAACGCTCATGTCCATAACGCGCAGCGAATTCGTAAAACTGTATTGCGCTCTGATCGAAGGTAAGGAGTTCGTTGAGTGCAAGGATTACTATAGCAGATCAGTCGGCCGCTTCTGGAAGGCGTTCGACAAGATACAGCACCTGGGACTCTCTCCTCAGAGCAAGGCAATCGATATTGGCGGAGGCATTATGGCCGTGCTCTTGTCCAAGATCCTTGGCATCCAGGCCAGCGTCGGCGACATCAATGAATAGGCCGCAAAAGACATTCTGCAGTTGGGAATCGATTTTCAGCTCGTTGACCTGACGTCCGACGACACGCTACCCGACGAGCTGTACGACCTGATTGTCTTGCAAGAGGTGATCGAGCATCTGCCACATCCGCCGTACGTGATATTTCAACGAATAATGCGGTTCCTCAAACCGGGAGGAATACTGTTCCTGACCACGCCGAACGGGTCGAGAGTCAGGAACATCCTGTACATGCTTGCGGGCCGGCCGGTGCTCGATAACTTCCGCTACCCTGATCCCGGGGAATCCCTCGGTCACCAGCAGGAATATGTCCTTCCGCAACTGATGTGGCAGTTGAAAAAAGCTGGAATGATCGCTGTCTCGGCGGAACAGTATGACGATGGATGGGAAGGAGCCAGTCTGGCGGCACGCATGTCTCATGCGGTCGTAAGACCAGCCTACATCTTCCCGCATCTCCGCAACGGCCTGATGATTGCAGCCCAGCGAACAACCTGAAGACAAGGAACCTCGCACGAGCACTGCCCCCGCCACAGATTGCGGCGAGGTCTTATAAAGGCTTTACCCCCCGATCTCGCAGGGTGGGCGCAACCAAACCTTCATCCCTCTGCCGCAAGTATCGCGCTGAAGACGCGCAGCGCCGCGTCGAGGTCCGTGTCACTGATGTCCCGCAATACCCTTTCCCTCAACCGGCTGAGAACATCCTCCACCCGGTCTGCAAGCAGCCTTCCCTCCTTTGTGAGCCAGAGCGACTTTGCGCGACGGTCGAGAGGGTCATCCCGCCGCTCGACAAGGCCCGAGGCCGAGAGCTCGTCCAGGAGCCGCACCAGCGAGTTGCTGGTCAGCCCCAGCGTTTCCGCGAGCTTCACCTGCCGCACCCCGCCGCCGAGTCTTCCGATCCACAGAAGCGTGTTGGCCCGCGCCACTGATATGCCGTCCTCCGCCAGCGCCTTCTCCGCCATGCGCCGCCAGACGCTGCTGGTTTGAAGCATGCCCGACGTGACGGCCAGTTGCTTGGAGCGGATGCTATCCATGATTTCCCCGGAAACGAACGGTTTGAGTAAAGACAAATGCGACGGTTATGCAAGCGAACCATAAAGGATTTTTGCCACTTCTCAAATTTTATCTTGAAATCAAGTGATACGTATGCGATTAGAACACATACGAACTAAATAGCGAGCGAAAGAGAACCTTCGCACCCCTAACTGGGGTCGGGGCCATGCCGTTCGATTGCTGCCAGCGCACTTTCGAAACACGAGCTGCCCTCGAAGCGCCTCTCGACCCAAGTCTGACCATGACAATCAAAGCTTCCCTGCTCTCACCCGATGCCGGCGACGTCATCTTTTCCGTCAAGACCTTTGCGGCGGGAAGCCTGGCGCTGTGGATTGCCTTCGCCTTCGATCTGCCCCACCCCTACTGGGCGATCACGACGGCCTACATCGTCGCCCATCCGCTGTCTGGCGCCAGCACCTCGAAGGCGGTCTACCGGTTGGCTGGAACGGTCATGGGCGGCACCGCCACGATCGTGTTCGTTCCCAATCTCATCAACGCACCGCAACTGCTTGTCCTCGCCATCTCTCTGTGGATCGCGGGCTGTCTGGCCTTGAGCCTGCTCGACCGAACGCCGAGGGGCTATGCCTACATGCTCGCCGGCTACACCGCGGCGCTGACCAGCTTTCCGATCGTCAGCGCTCCCGATACCGCCTTCACCTATGTCGTGGCCCGGGTCACCGAGATCTCGGTCGCCATCATCTGCACATCGCTCATCAACCGCACCATCTTTCCGCGCCATGCCGGTCCCGTCCTCGTCGGGCGTGTCGAAGCGTGGCTGAAGGATGGAGTTGCCCTCGCAACCGGCGTGATGCGCGGCGGAAAGGACGCAGGGACCCTCGCCGCCATGAGCCGCGCGCTTGCGGCCGATGCTATCGACATCCGCGGCTTCACCACGCACATTTCCTATGACACGTCGCACCACCGCAGCCTCGTATCGACATCCAGAGAACTGCAGCGGGTGATGGTCGAGCTGCTGCCGGTCATCTCCGGTCTCGCCGACGTCATCGCCGCCCTGTCCCGGGCCTCAGGCGGGGCGCCGACGGCCGAGATCCGCGATCTCCTGGACAGAATCTGCCTATGGATGGAAGCCGGCCAGCCGATGTCGGAGGAGGAACGCCGCAGCTTCCTTGATACGTTCGAGGAGGTCGAAACGCAGGGATGCGCGATTTCCGCCTGGAACGGCATGCTCGTGCGCAACCTCGTCGCCCGCCTGCGCGATCTCGTCCAGCTCTGGGGAGATTGCATCGATCTCAAGGATACGCTGAAAAGCGGCAGGCAGCATCGCCGCCGCTGGCTGCGCTTCGGGGGCCAGGCGGAAAACCGGCCCATGCACAGGGACTACGGCATGGCGCTTTTCTCCGGCTTCGCGGCAGCCCTGGCGACCGGAACGGGCGCTGCGTTCTGGATCCTGACGGGCTGGCCCCATGGGGCCGGGATGGGTATGATGGCCGGCATCCTGACCTGCTTTTTCGCCGCGATGGACAACGCCACGCCGATCCTGAAGAAGTTCCTCATCTTCACGCTCGTCTCGATCGGCGGAACATTCGTGTTCCAGTTCGCGGTCATGCCGCATGTCAACGGCTTCCTGCCGCTGATCCTGGCGCTCAGCTTCCTGTTCATTCCGCTCGGACTGCTGATTGCCAGGCCGCAGACCTTCCTGCTCGGAATGGCGATGTCGACGAACATTCCGAACATGATCGGCCTCGAGTCGCGCGCGAGCTTCGATCTCGCCACGTTCATAAACTCCAACATCGGCACGCCCCTCGGCATCGTTCTGGCGATCGGCGTCGCGACACTGGTTCGCTCTGTCGGCGCGGAGTGGAGCGCCGCGCGCCTGATGCGTGCCGGCTGGCGGGACGTCTCCATGGCCGCGCGCACGCACGACCGGGACGATTTCTCGCGTCTCCTGCACCAAATGCTAGACCGGCTGGGTCTGATCGGCCCCCGTCTTGCCGCCATTCCGGCCAATTCACCCGTCACCGCGCAGGATCTTCTCAAGGATCTGAGGGTGGGTGTGAACGTCATCGAACTGCAGCGCCGGAAGGAAGGGCTGACCGGGCGCAGTGCCGAAAGCGTCGATGCCATCCTCACCGAAATCGCCGCCTTCTACGATGAGAAGCAGCGCTCTGCCGCTGCAAAGCCCGGTCCTTCGATGCTCCGCACGCTCGATTGCGCACTTCTCGCCCTTCAGGCGGACAGCCAGTCGGCACCTGCCGCGGAGGCTGCGATCAACTGTGTGGCGCTGCGCTACAACCTTTTGCCGGAGGCAGCCGAGTTTGCTGCCTCGGAAACCAACGAACTTCGCGAGGCAGCAGAATGAGGCCGGAACTGGACATCTACGGGGTATTCATCCCCACGCTCGGCGCGATCGCGCTCGCAAGCTTCGTGGTGAATGCCATCCTGCGCCGCCTCCTCTCCGCAGTCGGCTTCTATCGACTCGTCTGGCATCGACCGCTGTTCGATACAGCCATGTATTTCTGTGTTCTCAGCCTCATCGCGCTGACAATCAATCGGGTACCCCTATGAAATCGTTCGCAGCATTTTCCGGCCGCTTCCTTCTCACCGGCGTCATGGTCGTCATGGCGGCCGCGCTCGGCTGGCACCTGTGGGACTACTACATGAACGCTCCCTGGACGCGCGACGGCAAGCTTCACGCCGACGTCGTCAGCCTGGCCTCCGACGTCTCGGGCATCGTCAGCGAGGTCGAGGGCGTCGACAACCAGGCGGTAAAGAAGGGCGAAGTCATCTTCCGCATAGATCCCGCGCGGTTCGACCTAGCGTTGCGCCAGGCGGAGGCTGCGATGGAGAGCGCCAAGGCGGCCGTCGACCAGGCCGACAGCGACCTCGTCCTCTACCAGACGCTCGGGGAAAGCGTTTCGACGCGACAGAAGATCCGCCAGGCCGAGACCGCGGTCGCGCAGGCCAAGGCCGCTTACCAGGAAGCAGTCGTCAGCCGCGACATTGCACGGCTCAACCTCGAGCGCTCGCAGGTGCGCGCGCCGGTGAACGGCGTCCTCACGAACTTCTCGCTGCGGCCCGGCGACTACGTGACGGCGGGTTCCGCCGTCACCGCCCTCGTCGACAGCGATTCCTACTACGTTTCCGGCTACTTCGAGGAAAACAAGCTCGACCGCATCGCGATCGGCGATGTCGCCGAAGTCATGCTGATGGGCAGCGACACGAAGATGAAGGGCCATGTCGTCGGCATTGCGGGCGGCATCGAGGATCGCGAGCGCAGCGACAGCGCCGGCAGCCTTCCGAACGTCAATCCGACCTTCACCTGGGTCCGCCTTGCGCAGCGCGTCCCCGTTCGCATCGCGCTCGATGCGGTTCCCTCCGGAACCGCGCTCGTCGCGGGGCGCACCGCGAGCGTCACCATCGTTCACTAAGACCGGTCAGCGTACCGACTTGAGCCATCCCAGCCCCGCCACGGTGTCCCCGGCGGGGCGATACTCGCAGCCGACATAGCCGTCGTAGCCGAGGCGGTCGAGCGCTGCCAGTACATGGAAGTCGTTGAGTTCGCCCGTACCCGGCTCGTGCCTCATTGGCACGGCAGCGATCTGGACATGGCCGATCAGCGGCATCAGTCTTTCCATGGTCTTCAGGACGTCGCCCTGGATGATCTGGCAATGATAGATGTCGAACTGGAGTTTCACATTGGGACGGCCGATCACCTCGATCAACTCGGCGGCCCGATCGAAGTCGTTGAGGAAATAGCCCGGCATGTCGCGGCCGTTGATCGGCTCGATAACGAGGCCCACGCCCACCTCCCCGGCCGCGTCGGCGGCAAAACGCACCGCATCCACGTAGGCCGCGACGGCCGCCGGATCATCCGTGCGTCCGAGGCCCGCCATCATGTGCAGGAGCGGCGTCCGGATCACCTGCGCATAGGCAACCGCCGTGTTCACCGACTGGCGAAAATCGGAGCGGCGGACGGCAAGGCAGGCGAGACCCCGCTCCCCCTTCGCCCAATCCCCGGGAGGCATGTTGAACAGCACCTGCCTGAGCCCGGCCGAAGCGAGACGCTCGGCGACCGTCTCTGCCGAATAGTCGTAAGGAAAGAGATATTCGACGGCCTCGAAGCCGGCCCGGGCGGCCGCTTCGAAACGGTCGAGGAAGCCAACCTCGTTGAACATCATCGAAAGGTTGGCGGCAAAGCGTGGCATCAGCGTCCGTCCTCTGATCCGGGCAGGTCGAGGCCGGCGATGCCCGCAAGCAGCCTGGCCACGGACGCGTCGTCGTCCTTGCCCATACCCGCGGCCTCGGTCATGACGAAAAGCTGAAGCGCAGCGCTTGCGATGGGCAGCGGAAACTTCTGCTTTCGCCCGATGTCGGACACGATGCCGAGATCCTTGGTGAAAATCGAGACGGCGCTGTGCGGCTTGTAGTCCCCGGCGAGCACATGGGGAATGCGGTTCTCAAACATCCAGCTGTTGCCGGCCGACTTGGTGATGACCTCGAAGACACGCGATATGTCAAGATCCAGGCTCTTGGCGAAGGTGATCGCCTCGCAGGCGGCGGCAATGTGCACGCCGGCCAGATGCTGGTTGACGATCTTGAAGGAGGATCCGATGCCCGGCGCGTCGCCCAGTTCGTAGACCGTCTGGGCGATGGCGTCGAGCGCCGGGCGAGCGGCGGCGAAGCTCTCGGGCGTTCCCGAGGCCATGACCGTGAGTTGCCCGGAATTCGCCTTTGCCGATCCGCCGCTGATCGGTGCGTCGAGATAGAGAATGCCGCGCTCCGCTGCACGGGCGGCGAAGGCCTTCGCTTCTGTGGGCGAGATCGTGGCGGAGGAAACGACGACGGATCCCGGCTTCATGGCCGCGATCGCGCCGTCACGTCCGAAGAGCACCGTTTCCGTCTGCTCCGCATTGACGACGACGACGAGGACGATCCCTGCTCCCTCCACCGCCGTGGCCGGCTTGGCAAAAGGCTGGCCACCCTCAGCCTCAAGGGTCTTGAGTGCAGTCTCGTTGACGTCGCAGCCTGCGGTGACATGCCCGGCCCTCACGAGCGACCGGGCGATCCCCAGACCCATCGAGCCTAGTCCGATGACTGCGATTTTCTCCAATGTCGGCATCGCCGGCGACCTCCCCGATCAAAAATGACAGCGCTATCATATTTTCTAATCAAGCCTCTGGCGTCGCGCAACCGAAATATGTTAGCGCTGTCATAGGATACGACAGCACGGCAGAGGAGGCTCCCGGCGGTGCTACCCATGGTGCCAACACTTGCCGATGTCGCAGAACTCGCGGGCGTGAGCGAAATCACCGTCTCGCGCGTCGTGCGCAACAAGGGCCCGATCTCCGAGGCGACGCGCACCCGCGTGCTCGCAGCGGTCGAATCTCTCGGTTACGTTCCGAACCGCGCTGCCGGCTCCCTGGCGATGTCCGGCTCCCTTCTCTTGGGCGTGCTGCTGCCATCGCTTTCCAACATCGTCTTCCCGGAGGTGCTGCGCGGCATCCACGCCGGTCTCGCCTCTACCGGCTACCAGCCCATCATCGGCGTGACGGACTATGATCCCGTCACCGAGCAGGCCCTCGTCGCATCGCTGCTTGCCTGGAAACCCGCCGCCATCATCACCACCGGCTTCGACCACACCGACGCGACCCGCCGGATGCTGTCCAAGGCCGGCGTTCGCGTCGCGGAACTGATGGAAATCGATGCCGAGCCGATCGACATTGCCGTCGGCCTTTCGCATCGCCGCGCGGGCCTGGACACGGCGCGGCACCTCTTCGCCAGGGGCTATCGTCGCTTCGGCTACGTCGGCCATGACTGGACAGCCGACCGCCGCGCGAAGCTTCGCTTCGATGGCCTGCGTGACGGCTTGCGCGAGAACGGCCTTGACCTCGAGGGCCACGAGCTCTCCGGTTCGCCCAGTTCGACGATGGCTGGCCGCCAGACCCTCGCCGCCCTGCTCGCAAGCAAGCCGGATCTCGACGTCGTCGTCTTCTCCAACGACGACATGGCGATCGGGGGATACTTCCATTGCCTGGCGGCAGGCATCGCGGTGCCGCAGTCGCTGGGGATTTTTGGGTTCAACGGACTGGAGATCGGCGAGGCGCTTCCCGCCCGCCTGTCGACGATCCGTTCCAATCGCTTTCTCATCGGCAAGACCGCCGTGGAGCGGGTCCTAGAGCAGAAGGACGCCTCGGGAGAAAGGGTCGTCGTCGACACCGGCTACGAGATCGTCGAGGGCGAGACAGCCTGATCGAATACAAGGATAGTGGGAGATCGAAGATGTTGCTGGGTGCGGTTGCGGACGACCTGACGGGAGCGACGGATCTGTCGCTCACCCTGTCGCGCGAAGGCATGCGGACGGTGCAGGTGGTCGGGGTTCCCCCTGTCGATTTCGACTTCGGCGATGCCGACGCCGTGGTCGTTGCGCTGAAGTCGCGTACGACCCCGGCCGAAACCGCGGTCGCCATGTCCCGCGAGGCCGCGCAGGCGCTCCTCTCCGCGGGGCCGGGCAGATCATCTTCAAATATTGCTCGACCTTCGATTCCACGCCTCAGGGCAATATCGGCCCCGTTGCCGAAGCACTTCTCGATCTCGTGGGCGATTCCCTGACGATCGCCTGCCCTGCCTTTCCGGCGAACGGCAGGACGGTCTATCAGGGCCATCTCTTCGTCGGCGACATGCTGCTGTCGGACAGCCCGATGCGCCACCATCCGCTGACGCCGATGACGGATGCAAACCTCGTGCGGGTGCTCCAGCGGCAGACGCGTCGTCCGGTCGGCCTCGTGCCCCACGCCGTCGTTCGTGGGGGACCAGGAGCGATCGCCGACGCATTCCGGAACGCGATGGTGAAGGGAGAGGCGATGGTCGTCGTCGACGCCATCACGGACGAGGACCTGAGGGCGATCGGCGAGGCCACCGCCGACATGAAGCTCATAACCGGCGGCTCCGGCATTGCGATCGGCTTGCCGGAGAATTACCGCCGGACAGGAGGGCTCGGACGCAACACCGCCCGTGCCGCATTCGCCGCACCGAGCGGGCCGGCGGTGATGCTCGCCGGGTCGTGCTCCGCAGCGACAAGGCGCCAGATCGAGACGGCCATTGCCGCCGGCGTGCCGGCACTGAAGATCGACCCGCTGGAAGTTGCGCGCGGGACCACCACGGCAGCGACGGTCGTCGGATGGATCCGGTCGCGGCCGGACGCCATTCCGCTGGTATATTCCAGCGCGGATCCCGACGATGTGCGTATTGCCCAGGCAAGCCTCGGACGCGATCACGCGGGCGAGATTGTGGAGACCCTGCTGTCGGACGTGGCACGCGAGTTGAAAAGGCAGGGGTTCCGGCGTTTCCTCGTGGCTGGCGGCGAGACATCCGGTGCTGTGGTGCAGGGGCTCGACGTGAGAGCACTCGAGATCGGCCCCGAGATCGATCCCGGGGTTCCCTGGACACGGAGCATCGGAGACGACGAACCGGTGGCCCTCGGGCTCAAGTCGGGCAACTTCGGTGCCGACGACTTCTTCCTCAAGGCTTGGAGCATGCTGAAATGACGGGACGGATATCGGAAGAGACGAAACTGCGCGATGAAATCGCCGCCGTCGGGAAATCGATCTTCGATCGGGCGCTTACATTCGGATCCACGGGCAACATCAGTGCCCGCCTGTCGAACGGCGAGCTCTTGATGACGCCGACCAATGCCTCGCTCGGCGATCTCGATCCCGCGCGCCTCTCCCGCTTCACCGCCGAGGGGGTGCATGTGGACGGCGACAAGCCCACCAAGGAGGCGTTCCTGCATCAGTGCATGTACTGCCGGGGCAAGATGCGTGGCGCCGTCGTCCACCTCCACTCGACATATGCCGTTGCCGTCAGCCTGCTCGAGGACATCGATCCGGCGGATGTGCTGCCGCCGCTCACCGCCTATTATGTGATGCGCGTCGGGACCCTGCCGCTCGTGCCCTATTTCCCGCCCGGCGACGTCGCGCTTGCGGAAGCGGTTGCGGAACGGGCGGAGGCGAGTCACGCCGTCCTGCTTGCCAATCACGGTCCGGTTGTCGCGGGAAAAACGCTTCGGGAGGCGCAATACGCGACCGAAGAGCTCGAGGAAACGGCAAAGCTTTTCCTCATGCTCGACGGACGCAGGATCAGGCCGCTCACCGCGTCGCAGAGGCAGGACCTGCTCGACCGTTCCTCCTAGATGGCTGCCCTTCGAGGGGAACCCGGGAACGCACCGAAATCGCTCAGTTCAGCCGTCCGCGCTTCCGGCCCGTGATCCCACGCGCGCTTCAGTCACCATTCACGAGGTCAAGGACCAGCCGGTGGATATTGCCGCCCTTGCTGAGCTCGGCCCGGTCAAAGTCCCGGCTTTGGCGGCGCTGTTCCTGCGAGATCTCGCCCAGCCGCCTTGTGAGCTCGGCACGGATCTTGCGGCAGCCGGGATCATCGGGGACGGAAAGGCCGACGCTTACGGTCTCGATCTGCTTGACCATGGCCTTGATCATCTCGCCGTGGACCAGTTCGTGCCGGCGCACGCCGGTAATGAAGGTTTCCCAGTTCCTCTTCACGCTCCCCTGCAAAGGTTTTGCGGGCTTCGGCAAGGTGTAGGTGATGACGAGCTTCGGCCGGGCGGTGACCAGCACGCATGAATCTCCCTGGGGTTCGTACTTCCGCGTCCATGTCAGCTTGAAGTTCGTGTGCGCGATGGCACGTCCCATCCCGCCCGCTTCCGGTCCCCTTTCTCCGATCGAGAAGTAGAGCTCGGCGCCAGTCTGCCCGGCAATCGCATAGGACTTGACGGTTTCGACTGCCTGCCATTCCGCGCTGGCGGCGAGCGGGGCCGACGCCAGAAGCGTCGTAAGAGAAATGAGCCGGATGCCTGCCTTCATGCGTTTCGTCGCAGCCTCACACTTTATTTTTGTGCGCGGACAGTAAAGCATCTCAGACGTGAGCGGTAGCCAGTCCGCCTCGGTTGAAGGAACCGCACCTGCCGGGTTCCCGACCGTGGCAGCTTGAAATATTATTATTATACGTTATACATAATTATATATTGTTGAAAGGGATTCGACATGCCCGTTACCAAGATTACCGAGAGGCTTTCCGTCATGGGGCAGCCTGCGGTGGAAGACTTTCGCGATCTGAAAGCCCAGGGCTTCGCGACCGTGGTCAACGCCCGCCCGGATCACGAGGATCAGGCACAGCCGGGCACCCATGCCGAGGAACAGGCTGCCCACGACGCCGGCCTCTCCTATGTCTACATCCCCGTCACCACGCCGACGATCACGCAGGCCGATGTCCGCGCTTTTCAGAAGGCGGTGAACGAGGCGCAGGGACCGGTCGTCGCGCATTGCAAGTCGGGCACGCGGGCACTGATGCTCCATGCGATCGGCGAGGCGCTTGACGGCCGAATGAGGACTGATGATGTCGTCGCCTTCGGCCGGGACCATGGCTTCGACATCGTGGCCGCCGCCAATTGGCTGACGAAGGACGCCGCCCGGCGACCAGTCGTAGAGGCCTTCTTCGACGCGCATACCTCCAGTGTCCAGTACGTGGTCTCCGATCCCGCCACGAACAAATGCGCGATCATCGACGGGGTGCTCGATTTCGACGAGAAGTCCGGAGCGACGGCGACGCGAAATGCGGATGCGATCCTCGCCTACATCAGCGACAGGAAGCTCAGCGTCGAGTGGATCCTAGACACCCATCCGCATGCGGACCATTTCTCCGCCGCCAGCTATCTCAAGCAGCGGACCGGCGCCCCGACTGCGATCGGGGAACGGGTCGTTGACGTGCAACGGCTGTGGAAGGTCATCTACAACTGGCCCGAGCTTGCCACTGACGGATCGCAGTGGGACCGGCTGTTTGCCCACGGCGACACGTTCAAGGTCGGCTCCATCGACGCAAAGGTGATGTTTTCTCCCGGCCATACGCTTGCTTCGGTCACCTATGTCATCGGCGACGCCGCTTTCGTCCATGATACCGTCTTCATGCCGGACGGCGGAACCGCGCGCGCCGATTTCCCCGGCGCCGACCCTCGCATGCTTTGGCACTCGATCCAGGCCATTCTCGAACTGCCGGAAGACACCCGCCTCTTCACCGGGCACGACTACCAGCCCAATGGACGGGCTCCGCGCTGGGAGAGCACGATCGCTGCACAGAAGCAGGCAAATCCCCACCTCGCCGGGATCACCGAGGAGGCCTTCGTTGCGCTCAGGACCAAGCGGGACCGGACCCTGCCGATGCCGAAGCTGATCCTGCATGCCTTGCAGGTGAACGTGAGGGCCGGACGCCTTCCCGAGCCTGAAGCGAACGGCAAGCGCTATCTGAAATTCCCCCTCGACGCGCTCGATGGGGCGGCATGGTGATGGCATGGAAACGAAGCTCGGCACGTCGGCTGGGATGACGCCCGCCACAATGGAGCAAAGGGCGGGCGAAGTCGCGGGCCTCCTCAAGACGCTCGCCCATCCGGCACGCCTGATGCTCGTCTGCACCCTTGCAGAGGGAGAGTATTCCGTTGGCGAGCTGGAGGAAAAGCTCGACCTCCACCAGCCGCATCTTTCGCAGTACCTCACGGTGCTGCGCGAAGCGGACATCGTCGGGACGCGGCGTGAAGGAAAGCAGATCTTCTATCGGCTGAGCGAGGAGAAGGCGGCCCGGCTCGTCGGCGCCCTCTATACGATCTTCTGTACGGAGCATGCCAGATGACCGTGTACCTTCCCTCGCTTGTCGGCGGGATGCTGATCGGGCTCTCGGCGGCGATGCTGCTTCTGCTCAATGGTCGCATCGCCGGGGTCAGCGGCATTGTCGGCGATCTCACTGGGGGCATCCGTATCAGCACCAACCTCGCATTCGTGCTCGGACTGATGATCGGGCCCATTGTCTTTCTGGCCGCCTTTGGCGACTGGCCCACGGTGACGATCCGCGCGAGCTGGCCGCTGATCGCGCTTGCCGGGCTGCTCGTCGGCTTCGGAACGCGAATGGGCTCCGGCTGCACCAGCGGACATGGCGTGCTCGGCCTCGCCCGGCTCTCGCCGCGCTCGATGGTCGCGGTCGCCGTTTTCCTGTCGGCGGGAATTGCGACGGTGACGCTTCTGCGGGGAATGGGGCTATGACCGAGCATCGCAACAGGATCATTACGGCCCTTGTCTCCGGCATCGTGTTCGGCTTCGGACTTTCGCTGTCGGGCATGCTCGACCCCGCGCGCGTACAGGGTTTTCTCGACGTGTTCGGCAATTGGGACCCAAGTCTCGCCTTCGTGCTTTTCGGCGCCGTCCTGGTGGCCTTCGCCGGCGTGCGGATCATGCGCGGTCTCAAGCACCCTGCCTTCGACGACATGTTCCACCTCCCCACGAGCAAAAGGATCGACGCTAGGCTCGTGATCGGATCGACGATCTTCGGCATGGGTTGGGGTCTCGGCGGCTTCTGCCCCGGCCCGGCCATCGCATCCCTGTCGCTCGGTCTGCCCGGCCCCCTCATCTTCGTGGCCGCAATGCTCGTTGGCATCTCCGTCCATGATCGCGGAGCAAAGCGGATCTTCTGATCGGAACACCGGTCACGGCGGCTCGATTCCCGCGAGCCCGCTGCTTCTGCACGCAGCCAGCGCCTTCGCCCTCGCGGCGGTCGCCACCGATGCCCCACCAGCCTCTCTGATGGGACAGCACTATCCTCGCCACCGCGCGTCGCTGAAGGTGGGCCCGCGCGCCTTCGGGCCCTTGCACCCTCTCCGCCTTGCCTGCGTCAGTAGTCCATGCCGCCGCCCGGCATGGGCGGAAGCTGGCTTTCCTTCTTCGGCTTCTCGGCGACCATGGCTTCGGTGGTGATGAGCAGTCCGGCCACCGAGGCCGCGTCCTGCAATGCGGTGCGGACCACCTTGACCGGATCGATGACCCCTTGCGCGAACATGTCCGTGAACTCGTTCATCTGCGCATTCCAGCCATAGCTGAAATCGGGCTTCTCCCTGAGCTTGCCGACGATGATCGAACCTTCGGCGCCGGCGTTCTCGGCAATCTGGCGCACGGGGCCTCGATCGCACGCCTGACGATGTCCACGCCGAACTTCTGGTCCGGATTGTCGATCTGCACATTGTCCAGCGCTTTTGCCGACCGGAGCAGCGCGACACCGCCGCCCGGCAGGATGCCCTCCTCGACGGCCGCACGGGTCGCATGCATGGCGTCATCCACCCGATCCTTGCGCTCCCTCACCTCGACTTCGGTCGAGCCCCCGACCCGGATCACGGCCACGCCGCCAGCAAGCTTCGCCAGCCGCTCTTGCAGTTTCTCGCGGTCGTAGTCGGAGGAGGTCTCATCGATCTGGGCCTTGATCTGCACGACGCGTCCCTGGATATCGCCCTTGGACCCGGCGCCATCGACAATCGTCGTGTTTTCCTTCTCAACGAGGATTTTCTTGGCCCGACCGAGCATGTTGAGAGAGACGTTCTCGAGCTTGATGCCCACGTCCTCGGATATGACGGTACCGCCGGTGAGGATCGCGATGTCCTCGAGCATGGCCTTGCGCCTGTCGCCGAAGCCGGGAGCCTTCACCGCCGCCACCCTCAGGCCGCCGCGCAGCTTGTTGACGACGAGCGTCGCAAGCGCCTCGCCTTCCACGTCCTCGGCGATGATGAGAAGCGGCTTGCCCGATTGTACGACGGCTTCCAGAACCGGCAGCATGGCCTGCAGGTTCCCGAGCTTCTTCTCATGGATCAGAAGATAGGGCTCCTCGAGTTCGACCCGCATCTTGTCCTGGTTGGTGACGAAATAGGGGGACAAATATCCCCGGTCGAACTGCATGCCCTCCACGACCTCGAGCTCGGTGACGGCGGCCTTCGCCTCCTCGACCGTGATCACCCCCTCGTTGCCCACCTTCTGCATGGCTTCGGCCAGAAAACGCCCGATCTCCGTATCGCCGTTCGCCGAGATCGTGCCCACCTGGGCAATCTCGTCATTGTTCGTAACCTTGCGCGCATGGGCCTTCAACTCAGCCACGATCGCTTCGACGGCTTTGTCGATCCCGCGTTTGAGATCCATCGGGTTGATGCCGGAGGCGACGGCCTTCGCCCCTTCCTTGACGATCGCCTGCGCGAGAACTGTCGCGGTCGTGGTGCCGTCACCGGCAACGTCGCTGGTCTTCGAGGCGACCTCGCGGACCATCTGTGCCCCCATGTTTTCGAACTTGTCCTCAAGTTCGATTTCCTTGGCAACGGTGACGCCGTCCTTGGTTATGCGCGGCGCGCCGAAGGATCTGTCGATCACGACATTGCGTCCCTTGGGGCCGAGCGTCACCTTGACGGCATCTGCGAGAATGTCGACGCCGCGCAGCAAGCTGTCGCGGGCTTCGGAATGAAATTTGACTTCCTTGGCAGCCATCGGTTTCTTCCTTTCCAGTCAGCAGTCTTGGCAGGTTCAGGCAGCCTTCTCGGCCTTTGCATCAACCTCGATCACACCCATGATATCGGACCCTTTCATGATCAGCAGGTCCTCGCCATCCAGCCTGATCTCGGTCCCCGACCACTTGCCGAAGAGCACGCGGTCACCGGCCTTCAAGTCGAGAGGCTGCAGATTCCCACTGTCGTCGCGCGCGCCGGGTCCGACGGCGACAACCTCGCCTTCCTGCGGTTTTTCCTGGGCGGTGTCGGGAATGATGATGCCGCCCGCCGTCTTTGCGTCAGCATCGAGACGGCGCACCAGAACGCGATCGTGAAGTGGACGAAACGACATCTCGCTCTCCTCCTCGGCAGACAGATTCAAGAGCTTGCGCCGCGCCCGAAGCAATTCACCGCGAGTTGCACACGTTTCCTGTGCGCAACGATCTCGCTCCTCACGCGATGCATTTCGGCTGTTTCGGGGAATTTAGCACTCTGGGGAGGAGAGTGCCAGTGCGATGTTCGCGCGAGGTGAAGGGGCGAGTGCGCCCGCGTCGGGAGACGGGGCCGCCGACGCCACGGCGGCCCCGTTCGTGCCATTCCTGCACCTATGCATGGGCATGCGGATTCTGCCGCTCGTCCCAGACGGCCCATGCGGAGACCGCAGCGACAAGCGCACCAAGGATCACATGCGTCCACATTGCACCGGCGTTGGACGTGAACCCCAGGAGCCAGGGCGAGGCGATCAGCCAGAGCCCGACGACGAGGTTGGCCCATTCCTCCCACTGCGCAAATACGGAGAGCGTCGCGATCGCCAGAGCGCCCAGCACGACTGCGACGATCCAGGCGTTCCAGGCTGGAACGCTGTCCGCCATATAGCCCATGACCCAGGGAGAAACGAAGAGGCCGGCGGCAAGGACCAGGTTGATGCAGTCCTGCGACTTCTTCCCTTCCATAAACGTGTTTGCCATCAAATCCTCCACGAATGCGGCTTGCAATAAGCGTACATTCGCGTGGGATGCACGCTCTGCCGATTATAATAATTCTAATTGAAAGCGCTTTCAACAACTGTTCCAAGCAGGCTCGGGGTGTCGCAGCTTCGGCGGTCCGAGACCTCGCCGCCAGCCGGTGCACGGCGCGGGCAAAACGCGGATCTCACGGGCCGGATCAGCCGCCATCACTGCCGGTCGAGCGGACGTCGAGGCCATGCCCAGCGTTTCCAGCGCATGTGCGACCGGCTTACGTTTCCGCCGGCCGCGAAAGGCGCGAACCGCCGTCAGCGGTAGACGAGAACCGGCACCTTCGAGTGGGTGAGAACCTTTGTGGTGACGCTTCCAAGGAGAAGCGCATCGATCCCGCGCCGCCCGTGCGAAGCCATCGCGATCAGATCGCAGCCCTTCGCGCCGGCAGTATCGATGATCGCGCGGTAAGCCTCGTTCGCATCGACCTGCAACGTCACGCAGTCGACCCCGAGAGCTCTCGCCTTTTCCGCGGCCGAGGCCAGGTGGCCGGCGGCGACCGAATGTGCGTGAGCCTCGTAGACGTCCCGCGTGCTGCCGAGCTGGTCGCTGTCCGCCGTCAGGATGTGAAACGGCTCGATCACCATCATGAACGTCACGCGCGCGCCGACCTGCTTGGCAAGGGCAAGTCCCTGCTCCACGGCCATTGCCGAAAGATTCGATCCGTCGATCGGAATGAGGATATGTTTGTACATCTCTGCCTCCTTCTCACGGTCGAAAGGTACCCGCGCACGATGGAGGCGCATTGATGCTGGTCAATTCGTTGCATGGCGGACTATGCTTGCGTGTCGTGAAGGAACTTGGCCCAGATAATCGGCGGGCGGCCTTCGAGGCCGCAGTTCCCTACATTGGAAACGGGCCAATGCCGTCGTTGACACGGGTCGATGAGCGCGCCGGCCCGGTTCCTTGCTCAGATTTCCGTTTTGTGGGCACGAAGGAGCCTAGCCATGGAACATCAAGCATCTGCGCCGATTTCCGGCTTTTCCCCTGCCTGGCCGCCCTTTGGTCCGGATGTCCGGTCGACCGCCAGCGTGGCTGCACACCTGCAGGCCGAGGCGGTTCACGCGATGATGCGTTGCCAGATAGAGTTCTTGTCCTTCCTGAACCATCGCTACGAGAAGGACTTCAAGCTGATCGATGACCTGATCACCAGCCAGGAGACAGGCGACTCTTTCGAGGTTCTCGGCGAATTCATGCAATCAGCCGTAACCGAGTACGCCACCGAGGCAGGCAAGCTCGCCAGGATCAACTCCAGGGCGCTCTACGCCGCCGCCGACCGTATTCGCGATGGAGCGAGAGTTATCGCCGACGATATGTCTGCCGCGACGGTCGGATGAACCCGTCGCCTGCGAGGAGCTCGGATGGCGGGACCGGATCATCTCGCCAAGCGCTCCTGGCAGGCGCTTGATGTCTGTAGCGTGTGGGTACGGGCTTGCATGTTTACAGTAGGCGTGAATACGGATAAATTATATCCGTAAATAGCGGAGTAAACGCGCTTGTTCCGGAATGACGCCGAATGATCCTCAAGAGCCAAGTTGAATGGGCGTTGCATTGCTGCGCGATTCTTGCCGGTCTCCCGCAGAACAAGTACCTTTCGACGAAGGCGCTTGCCGAGTTCCATGGCGTGCCGAAGGAATACCTCTCGAAGGCTCTTCAAAGCCTCTCCCAGGCCGGCATCGTCCACACCACGCTTGGGCCGAGCGGCGGCTACAGGTTGGGCAAGCCGCCCGCCGACCTCAGCTTTCTGGATATCGTCGAGGCCGTGGAAGGCAACGCGCGCACGTTCACCTGCAGCAACATACGGGCCAACAATCCCTGCCGGCCGCAGGGCTTCTGCGACAGCGGTCCTTGTGCCGTCGCCCGCATCATGTGGGAAGCGGATGAAGCCTGGCGCAGCAAGCTTAGAAGCGTGAGCCTGGCACAACTGATAGAAATGCTCGGACAGGAAATCCCTGCTGATCTCTGGAAAAGCACCGCCCAGTGGGTGCAGCAGCGCGCGGGCTAACCGCCGTCCCCTCTGCCATACCTCAACAGAATTCCAGCCATCCGGGATCGGGAGAGGATGAGAAAGACTTCCGTGCGCGCAAGAAATTGCGCGCGCCGGGTGCCGGATCTGGTTCGGCATCGCGGGCGCGCGTCGGAGAAACCGGCTGACAATTGAGACTTTGTCAGCCGTCTGGACCGGCATTTGGCAAGCCCCTACTTGGCCATGGGAAAGGTCAGTTCCTTCTGGGTCGTGTCGACCACGAAGACCGCCAGCAGCTTCGCCGGCTTCGTGTCGCTGTCGTTCGCGCTGACACCGTGGCGGTCACCGGGCATCTCCGAAAAGTTCTCGCCGGCATGGTAGACCTTCACCGGACCGTCATTGACCTGGCTTTGGATCGCGCCCTCGAGCACGGTCGCGTAGATGAAGGCGGAACTCGGGTGGGTATGGGCGTCGGAGAAGCCGCCGGGTCCGTACTCTACGAGGACTCCCTTGAGGCTCTTGCCGGGCACGTTCGGCAGTTCGTGCTCGTAGACGACCGTGACTTTCGAAGCCTTTCCTGCGTCGTGTGCATTCGCAGCGAAGGCGGAGAGCGACCCCAGTGCGGCCGCAAGCAGAAGTTTCCTGATCATTTCAATCTCCATGAATGACGGTTTGCCGGAAGGGCGCGAACGCCCCTCTGAAGCGACGGATCATTGCGCCGCACGGGATGCAGCGAACCACTGCTCGAAGGTGATGTGACCGAGCCGCGGATTGTCGTCGGAAACAAGCGTGCCATCGGTGAGAGGCGCCCCGAAGTAGTGCGCCTCCGGATCCGCCTCGACCTTCCTCGGATCGTTGGTCGCCTTGAGGTATCGACCGACCAGTTCGCTGAGCCTTGCCCGCTCGGGACCGGCAATTTCGACGATGCCGTTGGCTGGCGGCGAGAGCGCAACGTCCGCCATCGCGTCTGCCACATCGTCCGAAACGATCGGCTGCACATAGGCCGGCGAGAGCCGAACCGTGTCACCGACAGTCCCGGATTGCGCGATGCCGCCGAGGAACTCCATGAACTGCGTGGAGCGCACGATCGTGTAGGGAATTCCGGAAGCGATGATGAGCTTCTCCTGAGCCAGCTTGGCGCGGAAGTAACCGCTGTCCAGCAGGCGCTCCGTTCCCACGACGGAGAGCGCGATGTGGTGCTTCACGCCCGCGACCTTCTCGGCCGTAAGAAGATTGCGCCCCGCCGTTTCGAAGAACTCCATCACGGCCTTGTCCTCGAAGGACGGCGAGTTGGCGAGGTCGAGAACGACCTCCGCCCCCGCCAGCGCTGCGGCAAGCCCTTCGCCGGTGATCGTGTTCACGCCCGAGTTCGGAGATGCGGCGACAACCTCGTGCCCCCGCTTCCTCAGCCGTTCGACCGTCTTGGAACCGATGAGGCCGGTGCCGCCGATGACTACGATTTTCATGTCAGATCTCCGTTCTCGGATTTGATTGGCTGAAATGCCTATCGTGAAGGGGGCTTAGCTCAGGTTGGCCTTGTCGAGGCCGAATGCCTTGTCGGCTGAGCCGGGCACGTTCCGGAAGGCGATGCTTGCTCGGTTCCAAGCATTGATCGTCATGATGGAGAAGGTCAGGTCCGAGATCTCCTTTTCGGAGAGCTGGCCGCGCACCCGCTCGTAGATTTCGTCCGGCACGCCACCCTCCGGAAGCCTCGTGAGCGCTTCGGTCCAAGCAAGGGCTGCGCGTTCGCGAGGATGGAACAGGTTGGATTCACGCCAGATCGCCACGTGATAGAGCCGCAGCTCGCTCTCGCCGTGGATCTTGGCCTCCTTCACGTGCATGTCGAGGCAGAAGGCGCATCCGTTGATCTGCGAGGCGCGGATGTTGACGAGATCCCGGATCCGCTCGTCGATGACGCTGTTTTTCAGAGAAACGCTGAATTCCACGAATTTATTGAAGAGTTCCGGGGACTGCTGGGCGTAGTTCAGGCGCTGTGTCATGGTAACCTCCGTTATTAAGGATATTAAATGTCCTTATGGATATAAAATATCCGTAATTGCTGGACAGTAAAGCCCTTCTCGCCTACGCTCCGTGCATAGCGCTCATAACGAAAACTATGAGGCGACCGGCGACGGACGGAGGCAAACATGGACCTGGTATCCGCATTGCAGACATTTATCCGCGTATCCGAGACGGGGTCCTTCTCAGCCGCGGCGGATGAGCGCCACATGACCCAGCCCGCGATCTCGCGGCAGATCTCGGCACTGGAACAGCATTTCAACACACGGCTTCTTCACCGCACGACGAGCGGCGTGGCCCTGACGCTCGAGGGCGAACGCGTGATCCCCTTGGCCATGCGCATACTCGAGGCCGTCGACGAACTCGGTGACACGGTCGGATGCGACGGGACGCACGCCTCCGGCAAGGTCCGGATAAGCCTGCCCGCACCGCTCGGGCTCTCCCTCAGCGACCGGCTCGGCGACCTGCTCCGCCAGCATCCGGGCCTTGCGGTGGAGCTGGTCACGACCGAAACCTCGTCGAACCTCGTCGAGGCAGGGTTCGATCTGGAGGTTCGGCTCGGCCCGGTTTCCGACAGCAATCTCATCGGCAGGCGGCTTGGCTGGACGACGGCCTTTCTCGTGGCGTCACCCGATTATCTTGCCCGACATCCCGCCCCGCGAACGCTGGCCGACATCGCGGCGCATCACTGCATCTCCCATTGCCGCGGCGGAGACGGACGCACGTGGCTCTTCTCCGACGGGTCGGAGGACGTCGCAGTCAGGATCGTGCCGAGGCTGCAGGCGAACAACGCCGTCATGGTTCACCGGGCAGCCATTGCCGGGGCTGGTCTTGCCGTGCTCTCCCACATCCTGGCCGTACCGGACATCGCTGCCGGCAGGCTTGTATCTCTCCTGCCCGAGTTTCCGCCCGCGCGGCTTCCCATTCACGTCGTCTATCCGTCCAGACGCAACTTGCCGCTCCGCGTCAGAGCCGTTCTTGATTTTCTCACGGAGCTCGTGCGGGAGGATCCCGCCATGAGCGCCGCATCATGAATGGCGGAAGGCAGGCGGCTATTTCAGACCTTGCGTTTCCCTCTCGATTGCTGGGGCAAGTTCACTGCCTTGCCTGCCGCCTGATTTGCCCGGGCTGCAGCATTGCCGTGGTCGTGCAATATCGGGATTATGTCGTAGACAGGCTGTGGTCGCGACACGACACGCACTAAGATCCGGCCCGATTACCAACTAGGGTCGCAGGCTATGGCAGAGTTTCCGCAGAAGGCGCAGGTCGTCATCATCGGTTTGGGTGGCATCGTGGGTGCGTCGATCGCCCACCATCTCATCGAACGCGGATGGGATGATATCGTCGGCATCGACAAATCCGGTATTCCGACGGACATCGGCTCGACCGCGCACGCATCAGACTTCTGTTACACGACGAGCCACGACTACCTGTCGGTCTGGACCACCCAGTACTCAATCGATTTCTACGAGAAGATGGGCCACTACGCCCGCATCGGCGGCCTCGAAGTCGCCCGCACCGGCGACGATAGCTGGATGGAGGAAATCAAGCGCAAGCTCTCCTCTGCGAAGGCTTTCGGTACCCGCGCGCACTACGTTTCTCCCTCCGAGATCAAGGCGATGTTCCCGCTGATCGAGGAAGACCAGGTCATGGGCGGCATGTTCGATCCCGACGCCGGCCTCGTCATTCCGCGTTCGCAAACGGTCGCCGGCAAGCTGGTGGATGCCGGCGAAAAATCGGGCAAGCTGAAGGTCTTCGGCAACACGCCCGCCCAGTCGCTGATCGTCGAGAACGGTCGCATCAAGGGCGTCGTCACCCACCGCGGCACGATCATGGCCGATCATGTCATCGTCTGCGCAGGCCTCTGGGGCCGGCTGATCGCCGAAATGGTCGGGGAAGACCTGCCGGTGATGCCGGTCGACCACCCGCTGACCTTCTTCGGTCCCTACAACGAGTTCGAGGGCACCGGCAAGGAAATCGGCTTCCCGCTGTTGCGCGACCAGGGCAACTCCGCCTACATGCGCGACACCGGCGACCCGAACACCACCGAGGGCGGCCAGATCGAGTGGGGCTACTACGAGACCACCAATCCGCGCATGTGCCATCCGCGCGACATCCTCGAAAAGCACGAGGCGCGCCTGTCGCCCTCCCAGCGCGACCTGGACATGGAGCAGATCCTCGAGCCGCTCGAAAAGGCCATGGAACTGACGCCGATCCTTGGCGAACTCGGCTACAATGAAGGCCATTCGTTCAACGGCCTGCTGCAGGTCTCCGCCGCAGGCGGCCCGTCCTGTGGCGAAAGCCAGAAGGTGCGCGGCCTCTGGTACTGCGTCGCCATCTGGGTCAAGGACGGTCCGGGCTACGGCAAGCTGATCGCCGACTGGATGACCGACGGGCGCACCGAGATCGACCACGCCTCGATCGACTATTCGCGCTTCTATCCGCACCAGCTCACGGAACAGTTCATCGAGGGCCGCTGCTACGAGGCCGCCCAGAAGATCTACTTCCCGGCCGTGCATACCCGCGAGCCCTATGGCACGGGCCGCAACGTCAAGCGTTCGCCCTTCTATGAGCGCGAGGTCGAACTCGGCGGTTACTTCATGGAACTCGGCGGCTGGGAGCGCGCCCACGGCTACAAGGCCAACGAGCACCTGCTCGAGAAGTACGGCGACAGGGTTCCCGTGCGCGAAAACGAATGGGACAGCCGTCATTTCTGGCGCGTCTCCAACGCCGAGCATCTCGCCATGAGCGAGGATTGCGGCATCGTCAACCTCAGCCACTTCCACATGGTCGATATCGAAGGCCCTGACCATGTCGAGCTGCTCGAGTGGCTCTGCGCCGCGAAGATCGGCGGTGACGCGAACATCGGCAAGGGCATCTACACCCACTTCCTCGACGACGAGGGCATGGTGCGCGCCGACTTCACCGTCATCCGCATGGCCGACCGCTGCCGCCTGATCAACGGCGCCGATGCCGGCCCGCGCGACTTCCACTACATGAAGCGCGTCGCCGAGGATCGCGGCCTCGACGTAACCATCACCGACGTCTCGGAGAAGTTCATCACCATCGGCATCTGGGGACCGAATGCCCGCGATACACTGAAGAAGGTCGTCGCAGATCCGGCCGGCCTCGACCCGGAAAACTTTGCCTTTGCCCAGATCAAGCCGATCGAGATCGGCGGCAAGCAGGTCACCGCCTTCCGCATCTCCTATGTCGGCGAGCAAGGCTGGGAACTGCACATGAAGTACGAGGACGGCCTCGCCGTCTGGGATGCGCTGCGCGCCACCGGCGTCATGGCGTTCGGCGTCGAGACCTATGCAAACTCGCGCCGCATGGAAAAGAGCCTCCGCCTGCAGAACGCGGACCTCATCACCCAGTACAACCTGATCGAATCGGATCTCGCCCGTCCGAAGGTCAAGGAAGCGGATTTCCGCGGCAAGGCCAAGCATCTGGAATACAAGGCCCGCGAACACCAGCCGGCCATGCTCTGCACGCTCATCATGACCGAGAACACGGATGCCAATGGCGTGAAGCGCTACCCGGTCGGCTCCATGCCGGTCATGGATCCGGAGACCGGCGAAACGCTGGTCGACGAACTCGGCCGCCGGTCCTACACCACCTCGGTTGCCTATGGCCCGACGGTCGGCAAGAACATCGCGCTTGCCTACCTGCCCTGGTCCTACTGCCAGGTCGGCCGCAAGCTGAAGGTCGAATATTTCGCCGAGACCTACGAAGTCGAAGTGTTCGGCATCGGCTACAAGCCGATCTACGACCCGGAAAACCTCAAGCCGCGGACCTGATCGCGGCGATTCCTCCGGACACGGCAACTTTGCCGGCGAACGACCTCGGCTGTACCGCAGCCGAGGTCGTTTTTTTGCGGATAGCTATCTCTGCGCTGCTTCAGCGAGCAGACCAGGGGCGTTGCGGTTTCAGGACTTGTATCTCAGCGCATCGACGAGAAGCGCGAAGGCCGGCGACGAGAGCCTGCGGCTCGGATAGTACAAGTGATAGCCGGGGAAAGGCGGACACCAGTCCTCAAGGACGCTCACGAGCGTGCCGTCGGCAACGAGCGGCTCGAGATGGTCGCTCGGAAGACACGTCAGGCCGAGGCCGCTTATGGCCGCATCGATGATCATCGGCACGTCGTTGCAGACGAATTGCCCCTCGACGCGCACATTGAGCGGGCGCCCGTCCCGTTCGAACTCCCAGGCATAGAGCCCGCCAAGCGTCGGCAGCCGAAGATTGATGCAGGCATGCTGCGTCAGCTCATGCGGGGTCTGCGGCCTGGGATGCCGTCGGAAGTAGTCCGACGAGCCGGCGACGATCATTCGCATCTCGGGACCGATCTTGACCGCAATCATATCCTTTTCCAGGTGCTCGCCCAGGCGAACACCTGCGTCGTAGCGTTCGGCGACGAGGTCGATCAGCCTCTGCTCGACGGAAATCTCGATATGGATTTCGGGATAGTCCGCCATCAGCCGCTTGGCCGCAGGCATGACGATCGTTTCCGCGGCATGCCGGCTGGATGTCAGGCGGATCGTGCCCGCCGGCTTTTGCCTGAGGGCGCTGAGGGCATCGATACCACCGCGAATGCTGTTGAAGGCCGGCCGCAAGGTTTCGACGAGCTGTTCCCCCGCCTCCGTCGGCGCCACGTTGCGCGTGGTCCGCACCAGCAGCCGCACGCCCATGCGCTCTTCCAGTCGACGGACCGTGTGACTGAGCGAGGATTGCGAAGTGCCGAGCTGGGCTGCCGCCCGCGTGAAACTGCGCTCCTCCGCAACGGTCAGAAAGGCAACCAGGTCTCCGAGTTCGTCGCGCTTCATTCATGAATCCACAGTATAAGTATATGCGGTATTTAGCACCTTATCGCTGGACTGGACCAGTGGTAATTTCCTTGGCCGGGTTGGGGCACCCGCGCGGCCACTGGTCTCGATACGCCCTGCATCATCAAAGTCGAGAGATAGAGCAACAGATGAAAACGATTGGATTTGCCTGCACCGCGGCCGACGCCCCATTGGAGCCTTTTGTCTTCGAGCGGCGCGCGCCCCGTGCAAACGATGTCGTCATGGAGATCCTCTACAGCGGCGTCTGCCATTCGGACCTTCATACGGCCCGCAACGACTGGGGCTGGACAGTCTATCCGAACGTTCCCGGCCACGAGATCGTCGGCCGCGTGATCGAGATCGGCACCGACGTCACCAAGTACAAGGTCGGCGACTACGCCGCCGTGGGCTGCATGGTGGATTCCTGCCAGACCTGCGATCAATGCCGCCGTGGCGAGGAGCAGCTGTGCCGGGAAGGCAATACGAACACCTACAATTCGCCTGACCGCATAACCGGAGAGATCACCAAGGGTGGCTACTCGAAGCATCTGGTCGTCCGCGAGGAATTTGCCTGCCGCATCCCCGATGGCCTCGATATTTCCCGTGCAGCACCGCTACTGTGCGCCGGCATCACCACCTATTCGCCGCTTCGTACATGGAATGTCGGGCCCGGCAGCCGCGTCGGCGTGATCGGCCTGGGTGGCCTCGGCCATATGGCGGTTAAGCTTGCCTCGGCGATGGGTGCGGAAGTCACGGTGCTGAGCCGCTCGGCCGATAAGGCGGAAGACGCCCGCAGCCTCGGTGCCGAAAAACTGCTCATCTCGACCAATCCCGAGGCCATGGAAGAGGCCCAGTCGAGCTTCGATCTGATCATCGATACGGTTCCGGTCCAGCATGATCTGGCTCCCTATCTGCCTTTGCTCGACGTCGATGGTACGCTCGTGATTGTCGGCCAGGTCGGCCCCATGAATGCCTTCAACAGCGTTCCGTTGCTGCTTGGCCGCCGCCGTGTTGCGGGATCGCCGATCGGCGGCATCCGGCAAACCCAGGAAATGCTTGATTTCTGCGCGCGCAAGAACGTCCTGCCTGATGTCGAGATGATCAGGATGGACCAGATCACGGAAGCTTTCGAACGAATGGAACGCGCGGACGTGCGATACCGCTTCGTCATCGACATGGCTTCCCTGGAACTTACCTGAGACCGAAACGGATGCGCTGGTCGCGCTTCCCGCGCCAGCGCATCCTCCGATCTGCGTTCAGCCGATCGCCTTCGGCTGAATTGCGGTCGAGCGGAAGACATATGAACCGAACGTATAAGTTCATGCCGTTTTGATAATCTTATCGGAATTCCTGCTGGGGTTTATAGTCCGCTCATGCACTTCAGCGATCGCGAGATCGTCGACGAAAAGGAGACTGCGATGAAGATAACGAAGGCAGGCACCGTTCCCTCGGCAAAGGGACCGGCAGACTACTTCACCGGGACGGTGCGCATAGACGGGCGGTTCCAGACCGACGCCCCGGCAAGAATTGGCGGAGCCATCGTCACCTTCGAACCCGGTGCCCGCACCGCCTGGCACACCCATCCGCTCGGACAAACCCTCATAGTTGTCTCGGGATTTGGGCGGGCGCAGCGAGAAGGAGGTCCCATTGAGGAAATCCGGCCCGGCGACATAGTCTGGTTCGAACCCGGAGAGAGGCACTGGCACGGGGCTTCACCCGACGTGGCGATGAGCCATATTGCGATCGCCGAGGCGCTGGACGGTAAGGCCGTCGACTGGCTGGAGCACGTCACGGACGAAGAATACGGATCCGGCAAGTAGACGAATTCCGGCGGGAAGGTGCGCCGACCATGCGCCGCAGGCATGGTTGCCCGCCCTCTCGCCGATAGTGCGGATCTATCTGGACACGATCGGGAGCGCCGAAGCTGCTGCTCCCGAGGCAATGCACGCAAGGTGCATCAACACGTAACATTCGTCGGCTCTGACACTCCGGCCCTGGCTCCGATGCCGGTGCTGTTGGCTGTCGTGCGCCGTCAAGACACCTCGCAAGGAGAATGAACATGCAAAAACGTTCACTTGGAAAAAGCGGCCTTGAAGTTTCGGCCATCGGCTTTGGCTGCATGGGCATCAACTTCGCCTACGGGCAGGCCATGAGCAAGACCGATGCCATCGCCTTGCTGCGCCATGCCTATGAGGACGGCGTCACCTTTTTCGATACGGCCGAAGCGTACGGCCCCTTCACCAACGAGGAAATCGTCGGTGAGGCGCTCGCTCCGATCCGCGACAAGGTCGTGATCGCCACGAAGTTCGGCTTTCTGGGTGAAGGGGGCAAACCGGGGCCGGACAGTCGGCCAGATCACATTCGCGCCGTCACCGAAGCCTCGCTGAAGCGGCTTGGCACGGACCACATCGACCTGCTCTACCAGCACAGGGTCGACAAGACGGTGCCGATCGAGGATGTCGCCGGAACAGTTCGCGATCTCATCGCCGAAGGCAAGGTGAAGCACTTCGGGCTGTCGGAAGCCGGTGTCAACACGATCCGGCGAGCGCACGCCATCCAGCCGGTGGCCGCGCTGCAGAGCGAGTATTCGCTCTGGTGGCGCGAGCCGGAAGCCGAGATAATCCCCACCCTCGAAGAGCTTGGCATCGGCTTCGTGCCGTTCAGCCCCCTGGGCAAGGGCTTCCTCACGGGAGCCATCGACGACACGACCGAGTTCAACGCGAACGATTTCCGCAACGTCGTGCCGCGGTTCGCCAAGGAGGCCCGGGAGGCGAACCGGTCTCTTGTCGATCTCATCGGCGGAATTGCCGAACGCAAGGGTGCCACGCGAGCGCAGGTCGCGATTGCTTGGCTGTTGGCCCAGAAGCCCTGGATCGTTCCCATCCCGGGAACCACGAAAGTGCATCGCCTGTTAGAGAACGACGGCGCGGCGAAGGTGGAACTGAGCGTATCGGAACTCTCGGAGATCGCATCCGCCCTCGATCGGATCGATGTCAAGGGAGAACGCTATCCCGCCAGCCTACAGGCTAACATCGACCGCTGAACCGACTGGAAGAGGAAAGGCAACTCCAATGGACGCAATCAAGGACAAGATCGTCGTCATCACCGGCGCCAGCAGCGGGCTTGGCGCCGAGACGGCGCGCCACCTCGTCGGCAATGGCGCCAGGGTCGTGCTCGGCGCTCGCCGCGTCGAAAGGCTTGAAGCCCTCGCGGCGGAGCTTGGCATTGGCAGTCAATCGGTGTTCAAGGTCGACGTCACCGACCGGGAACAGGTCAAGGCCCTCATCGATCATGCCGTCGAGCTTCATGGCCGCATCGACGTGTTGCTCAACAATGCGGGGCTGATGCCGCAGTCGCCGCTCGAACGCCTGAAGGTCGACGAGTGGGATCGCATGATCGACGTCAACCTCAAGGGGGTGATGTACGGGATCGCCGCCGCTCTTCCCCACATGATGAAGCAGAAGAGCGGCCACATCATCAACGTGTCATCGGTCGCCGGCCACAAGGTGCGTCCCGGCGGCGTCGTCTATTCGGCAACGAAGCATGCCGTCCGGATCATCTCCGAAGGCCTTCGGCAGGAAGTAAAACCTTACAACATCCGCAGCACGATCATCTCGCCCGGCGCGGTCGCGACCGAGCTGCCCGATCACATCACAGAGCCGGATGTCGCCAAGGGCATTCGTGACTTCTACGAGCAATATGCCATCCCCGCCGACAGTTTCGCGCGCTGCGTGCTCTTCGCCATGAGCCAGCCTGCCGATGTCGACATAAACGAGATCCTGTTCCGCCCGACTGCGCAGGAATACTGAGGCTCATCGATGTCATCACGAGCAGACGTTCGCCAGCGGGCGAACGGGTCTGTCGGCGAAGCTACGCCGGCAGCCGTCAGAAACCCCTGGCATGTGCTGGCTATCCTGAGCGCGCTGATGGGCTTTGCTTCCATCTCGACGGACTTCTATCTTCCCGCAATGCCGACTATGGCCGATGCGCTTTCCGCAGACGCCGGCAGCGTGGAATTCACGATCACCGGCTACCTGATCGGGTTCAGTATCGGCCAGCTCTTCTGGGGCGCGCTCAGCGACAGACATGGCCGCCGCATTCCCGTCGCCATGGGTCTCGTTCTCTTTGTGATCGGCTCGGCAGGTTGCGCGCTTTCGCAAAGTATCGGCGCGATCATAGCCTGGCGCATGGTGCAGGCGCTTGGCGCGTGCGCCGGCGTGGTGCTGGCACGCGCCATGGTCCGGGATCTCTACGAGGGCCCGCGCGCGGCGCAGATGCTGTCGACGCTCATCGCGGTCATGGCCATCGCTCCCCTGCTGGGACCCATACTGGGCGGCCAGATCGCAGCGATTGCCGGATGGCGGGCAATCTTCTGGACGCTCGTCGCCGTCGGACTGGCGACGCTCGCGGCACTCTTCAGCCTGCCCGAAACGCTTCCACTTTCGCGCCGCAGCTCCAAGCCTCTCCATGGTGCCTTCCGGGGTTACCTTACACTGCTCCGAGAAAGGACGATCCTCGCCTATGCGGGGGCCGGCGCCTTCTTCTATGCCGGCATCTATGCCTACATCGCGGGCACGCCCTTCGCTTTCATCACCTACCACCATGTCCCGGCTCAGTATTATGGCCTGCTGTTCGGCGCCGGCATCATCGGCATCATGGCGACAAATCTTTTGAACACACGCCTCGTTTCCCGCCTGGGCATGAACCGCATCCTTCTCGGCGGCGCGACCGTCGCGGCAGTGGCGTCCGTCGTGTTGGCCATCGCAGCCTTCGATGACCGGGGCGGCATCTGGGGGCTCTTTCTCCCGCTGCTGGTATTCGTTTCGATGACCGGTTTCATCGTCGCCAACTCCATCGCCGGTGCACTATCCGACTTTCCCACGCAAGCCGGCGTGGTCTCGGCCCTCGTCGGGGCCATTCAATATGGCAGCGGCATGGCCGGCTCCGGTCTCGTGGGTCTCTTTGCCGACGGCACGCCGTGGCCCATGAGCTGGGTCATCGCCCTCATGGGCGTCGGCAGCGCGCTCTGTGCTCTTGCTGTGCACGCAAGGCCGGGTGCTAAGGAATGAAGGGATAAGCCAAGACAATTCCACTGTTACGTTCGATCGGCGCCACCAGAAGCATCGCCCGCCAGACGGACGATCAGCCCGCCGTTGCTTTTTCCCGGAATGCACGGATGGCTTCGATATGCTCCGGTCCGATGCCGCAGCAGCCGCCGACAACCGAGGCGCCGTCCGCGAGCCAACGCTCGATCCACTTCAGGTAGTTTTCCGGATCGAGATCGGCGCGAATTTCGGAGATGCCGGCATAGGGCGTGTCCGAGGGCGGTTCGGGCGCGAAGGCGTTCGCATAGACCCCGATGGAAATTGCCCCCGGCACCTCGTTCACGACCTTGCGGGCTGCCCGCACCGCATCGCTCATCACCTCGGGCTGGCTGCAGTTGAAGAACACGCTGCTTGCCCCGGCGGCGAGCGTCCGGCGCACGGCATCCTCGACCGGCTCGCCCGAGCGCAACTCCGGCGGCCCTGTTCGTCCGTCTTCGTCTTTCAGCGTGTAGGAAACGTAGACGGGCTTGCCGTCGCCGATGACGGCGGCAAGCGAGGTCAGGGCCTCCACGGTCGAGCTCTGGGTTTCGATCAGCCACAGATCGACATGCGGCCGCAAGCCTTCGACGAGGCTTTCGATGATACGTGGCGCCTCTCCCGCCTGGAACCGTTCGGGCCGGTAGCTCTCGAATAGCGGCGGCAGCGACCCCGCGACCAGGACCCGCCGGCCTGCGCCGTCGGCAACCTCGCGCGCGAGACGCCCAGCCCGGTCGGCAAGGGTGCGCCCGTGGGCTGCAAACCGATCCTCTCCGAGCATATGGGGCACGAGCCCGTAGGAATTCGTGGTGATGATGTCGGTTCCGCTGTCGACATAGGCCTGATGGGCTCGAGAGACGTATTCGGGTGCCTCGATCAGGGAAAGAGCGGACCATTCCGGCAGGCGGAACGGTGCGCCGAGCCGTTCGAGTAGGCGTCCCATGCCGCCGTCGAGGATGGTGAAGGTGGGTTCGGTTGTCATTGCTATCCTCCCTGTCGACCGGCGGCGAAGCCCCGGCCGAAGCGCCGTTCCAGGCGATTCTGCACGAGCTCGAGTCCGATCGACAATAACCAGTAGATTGCAGCCGCCGTCAGCAGCATTTCCATGTAGTGATAGGTGGCCCGCCCGTAGGACTGGGCCAGGAAATTCAGTTCCCACAGCCCCATGACGGAGACCAGGGACGAATCCTTCAGCATCGAGATGAAATGCCCGCCGGCAGGCGGAATGATGATGCGCATCGCCTGTGGAGCGATGATCTTGAAGGCGATGACGCCGCGGCCGAGCCCCAGCGCCCTGGCGGCCTCGGCCTGTCCAAGCGGAACGGAAAGGATACCTGCCCGGATGGTCTCGGCGAGATAGGCGCCATAGTTGAGCGAGAGCGCCAGAATACCGGAAACGAATCCGGACAGCACGATCCCGAATTGCGGCAGCGCGAGGTAGATGATCAGCACCTGGACCAGCAGCGGCGTGCCGCGAAAAAACGACGCGTAGAAGGTCGCGCATCCGAAGGCCAGCGCATTGGACGAAAGCCGCCCCAGCGCCGTCAGAACAGCAACGACGAGCGAGACGATCATCGATGTCACGGTGATCAGGATCGTGAGCACGACGCCCTGGACAAACCCGTCCGGCGACAGGCGCAATCCCAGCATGAAGGGAAGCTTCTCCCCTATCAGGCCGAAATCGAGGCCGAGATTGTAGAAAAGGCTCAGCAACAGCGTCAGCAGCGCCAGCCAGACCAGTTGTACGCGCAGGCGAAAACCGGCAGGCCCGGACAGGGGAAACCGTGCCCGGACCCGCTCGGGATTCTCGACTGCTGGCAGAACGATATCAGAAGGCATATTTCGTGATATCGACCTTGAACCACTTCTCCGAGATCTTGGCGAGCGTACCGTCATCCTTCAGTTCGGTTATGACGCGCTTGATCTCCGCATCCCATTCAGCGTCGCCCTTGTCGGTCACCACGGCGTTCGGCTCGGCGAAGAGCGGCTCGCCAGCGAGCTTCAGCTTGCCGGTTGCGTCGATCTGGCCCTGCGCCGTCCCGAGCGAAGCGACGATGGCATCGAGCCGCACGCCTGCACCCAGCGCAAGGTTCTGGAAGTTGACGGTTTCGTCGTTCGGCACGACCTGAACTTCGCCGAAGGGAAACGCGATGGCAGGCTGGCCGGGGATCGAGAAATTGCGGTTTACATAGGCCTCATAGGACGAACCGGTGCCAACACCGACACGCTTGCCCGTGATGTCGGCCACCGACTTGATCGCCTGCTCATCCTTGTTCACGACCAGCACGGCCGGAACGCTATAGTAATTGACCGGGAAATTGACGACTTTCGCCCGTTCTTCCGTCGGCGTCGATGACGTGATCGCAATGTCCCACCGGCCCGCCCAACGGCCGCCGATGATCGTTTCCCAGCCGGGAGTTTCGAGCTTCAGCTTCACGCCGAGCTTGTCGGCAAATGCCTTGGCAACGTCCACATCAAAGCCGTCGAGCTCGTTCTTGTCGTTGATGTAGGCAAAGGGCGGATAGTCGTTCACAAGTGCATTGACGACCTCGCCCTTCTGTTTCACCCGGTCGAGCACTTCGCCCGCAAGGGCCGTCGTGGCGAAGGTGGAGAAGGCTAGAGCTGCAACGACTGTGGTTTTCAAAGATCTGGGCATGTGAACCTCGGAGTGGCGACGTGAAACGCTATGCTAGGCTTACCATCTTCAATCCAATAGACAGTAATTTCCATAGAATTTATCTATTATAGGATGGTATGCGATTTCTTCTGCAAATCTGACCATGTCTTGCTCAGGCACCTCTCCTCGTGCGCGAGGGGATTGGCGAAGTCGCCTGTGCCGGCCGTTCACGCGCTGCCGATCGGCGGTTCGATGCCTCGCAGTCCGAATCCATGCTTCGGACTGCGAGGGGTTGCGACCAGGCGTTGTCAGCCCCGATGGTCGAGCCGGGTGACGATCCGGTCACCCAGCCACTGTATGCCGCAGACGAGAACGATCAGAACGGCGACCACCGCGATCATGACGGTCGTTTCGAAGCGCTGGTAGCCATAGCGTATGGCAAGGTCGCCGAGGCCTCCTGCGCCGATGGCTCCGGCCATCGCGGACGCACCGATGAGGGTGACGATCGTCACGGTAAAGCCGGCAACAATACCGGGCAGAGCTTCCGGGATGAGCACCTCGCGAACGATTGTCCAGCGATTTCCACCCATGGCGCGCACCGCCTCGATGAGCCCCCTGTCGACCTCGCGCAACGACACCTCTGCGATGCGCGCATAATAGGGCGTCGCTGCGATCGACAGGGGCACGATCGCCGCCCATGTACCGATGGAGGTCCCGACGATCAGCCGTGTGACGGGAATGAGCGCGACCAGCAAGATGATGAAGGGCAACGACCGGAACGCGTTGATCACAGCCCCAAGCAGGCGGTTGATCGAAAGGTTCTCGGCGATGCCGCCGCGCGATGTGACGACCAGAGCCAGACCGAGCGGCAGACCGAACACAAGCGAGATGAAACCGGAGGCGGCCGTCATAAGGATCGTTTCCCAGAGCGACTGGATGAGCAGTTCAACCATGATCGGCGACATGACCGAGCACCTCCACCTGTGCGCCGAGGCGCTCTGCGAATGAAACCAGGCGACCGGCGGAACCGGTGCTCACGGAAATGAAGAACCGGCCGACAGGCTGCTCCCGGATATGATCGACACCGCCATGGATGAGGCGGTAGCCGTTCGGAAACGCATCCGAGAGATCCTGCAGAAGTGGCCCGGCCGCCGCGGGACCGGCGATGTCGACTGCGAGTACGGCATCGCCCTTTGCGGTCTGGGACAGCTTCTCCGCGATGTGGGCCGGCAGTTGCGGACGGATGCCGCTGAGCAGGCTTTTGGTCGTTTCGGCCTGGGGTCTCGAAAAGACCTGCCACACCGGCCCCTCCTCGACGACACGGCCGGCATCCAGCACGGTGACGCGATCGGCGATATTGCGCACCACCTCCATCTCGTGGGTGATGAGCAGAATGGTAAGTCCAAGCTTACTATTGATGTCTCTCAGAAGAGCCAGGATCGACCGCGTCGTTTCGGGGTCGAGTGCCGAGGTCGCCTCATCGGAAAGCAACAGCGCCGGGCTCGCGGCAAGTGCGCGCGCGATGCCGACGCGCTGCTTCTGCCCCCCGGAGAGTTCGGAAGGATAAGCCTTGGCCTTGTCCAGGAGACCGACGAGCTCGAGCAATTCGGCGGCGCGTGCCAGCCGCTTTGCCTTCGGCCAGCCTTCGATCTTCAGCGGCAAGGCGACATTCTGTTCCACCGTCTTTGCCGAGAGAAGGTTGAAGTGCTGGAAGATCATGCCGATCTTCCGACGGAGCGGCTGCAGTTCGACCTCGCGAAGGCTGGTGATCTCCCTGCCCTCGATCTGGATCTTGCCGCTATCCGGCCGTTCGAGCCCGTTAAGGCAGCGAATGAGGGTGGATTTTCCCGCACCGCTTCGTCCTATGATGCCAAGGATCTCACCACGCCGGACACCGAGAGAAACACCGTCGAGCGCTGCGGTGTCGCCGAAGCGCCGTCTGACGTCGGTCAGCCGGACGACGTCGCTGCCGCTTACCTCCATCTCCCCGGATGTCCATGATACGTGACTGTTCATTCTGCTTGCCTTCGAAACGGTGAGACAGCCCGCGACGCCGATTGCGCGTCGCGGGCTGTCTCGATTGACGGTTGGCTGCTCTTAGTAGGCGCTGATGCCGGTACCCTTGTAGACACGGTCGAACTCGGCCTTCACGGCGTCGTTCTGATAGGCCGCGACGAGCGGCTTGACCCACGCCTCATCCTTCGATTCTTCGCGGACCGCGATGAAGTTGCGGTACGGGTTCTCGGCCACCGGCTCCTGCGCAATGCGGTTTTCCGGAGTGAGGCCGCTCTTCAGTGCCCAGTCCGTGTTGACGACGGCCGCATCGAGATCCTCGACCGAGCGGCCGACGATGCCGGCATCGAGCTCCTTGATCTGGATGTTCTTGGGATTTTCGGAAATGTCGGCGATGGTCGCCAGAATTCCGGTACCGTCCTTCAGCTTGATCAGGCCTTCGTTCTGCAGAACGCGAAGTGCGCGGCCCTCGTTGGAGGGGTCGTTCGGGACCCCGATGATGGCACCTTCCGGCAGTTCGGCCGTCTTGGCATGCTTCTTCGAGTAGAGGCCGATCGGCCAGACGCCGGTGTAGCCTACCGGCACGATCTTGTAGCCCTGCGTCTTGATCTGGTTCTCGAGATACGGAAGGTGCTGGAAGGCATTCGCATCGATCTCACCGCGGGAGAGCGCTTCGTTCGGCTGGGTGTAGTCGTTGAAGACGACCGTCTGGATGGTCAGGCCCTTCTTGGCGGCCTCGGCCGTCACCACACGCCAGACATCCTCGTCCTCGCCGGAGATGATGCCAACCTTCAGTTCCGTCTTGTCTTCGGCGAACGCCGGAGCCGAAGCCGAGTAGGTCGTGACCGCTACGGCGACAGTCGCCAGGGCGGCAAGCGCCACGCGGCGGGAAAAGAGTTTATTTTCAAGGAGGTTCTTTGACATGGTAATCTTGCTCTCGCCATTGGGAAGATCGACTTCGAAACGTCAGCGTTTCTGGCATCAAGATCGCAAATGCCGATTTTCCGGACAACGAATGGCAATTTGTTAGGCAAAGCGAACGTGAACTTTCCCTATCGCCAATCGAAGCCATCAAGAAAAATAATTTCTATTGAATTTATAGACTACATTGTACCAGACAAGACCCGACGCCTTGGAAGAAGTATTGAACGCGCCTCTACCGTTCGTATTCGAGCGAACTGCTCGCGGCGGCCGCGCCGGGCCTGAAACGCGCGCCGGGATGACGGTCCGGCAGACGGTCGCCTTCCCCGAACAACCGGTTGCGGAGGCTCCCTTTCGCGTAGGCGGTCTTGTATCGGCCGCGTTCCTGCAGCACTGGAACGACGAGATCGATGAAATCCTCGTAGCTTTCCGGCGTCACTGTGCGGGCGAGATTGAAGCCATCGATCTCCCCCTTGTCGACCCATTCCTCAAGTGCATCGGCCACCTGTGCCGGATCGCCCACGATCAGCGGGTACCGTCCGCCAATCGCCAGGTCGGAAAGGATGCTGCGCTTCGTCCAGCCGCGTTCGCGCGCGAGATCGACCGAGGACTGAACGAAGTTGCCCTTGCCGTAGGTGATCTTCTCATCGAGGTCGTATTGCGAAAAGTCGATGCCCGTGCCGGCCGAAAAGTGGGCGAGGCCCGCCTCCGGGCTCGCATAGCGAACATAGTCCTCGTATTTCTCCCGCGCGGCGTTTTCCGTCCTGTCAACCACGACGGTGACGCCGGCAAAGATCTGTACGTCCTCCGCTCGCCTACCTTGCGCAACCGCCCCTTGCCGGATCGCACGCGAAGCGGTCCGTGCCAGGGTTGTATCCGGCGAAGAGATGAATACGCATTCGGCGTGCCGGGCAGCGAACTGCCTGCCGCGGCCGGAGGTGCCTGCCTGGTATAGGACGGGCGTGCGCTGGCGCGACGGTTCGCTGAGGTGATAGCCTTCGGCGCGGTAGTATTTGCCCTCGTGCCTTATCTTTCGCACAAGCCGCGGATCCGCATAGACCCTCGCATTCCGGTCACGCAGCACGGCCTTGTCGTCCCAGCTGCCTTCCCAAAGCGCATAGAGCAGATCGAGACATTCGTCCGCGCGATCGTAGCGCGTGTCGTGTTCGCCGAGCGCTGCTTGGCCCACGGCACGGGCCGCACTGTCGAGATAGCCGGTGACGATGTTCCAGCCGATGCGGCCCTCCGTCAGGTGGTCCAGCGTCGACATGCGGCGCGCGAAAATATACGGCTCCTCGGCATGCACGTTCACGGTGACGCCAAAGCCCAGTCCTTTGGTGACCGCGGCCATTGCGGAAACCAGCATCAACGGATCGTTGACAGGAAGCTGGATCGATTCCTTCAACGTCAGGTCCACGGACTGCTGGTAGACGTCGTAGACGCCGACGATGTCCGCCAGGAACAGGCCGTCGAACAGACCGCGCTCCAGGGTCGCCGCGAGCGACGTCCAGTAGTCGAGCCTGTGATACTGGTCAGACCGATCGCGCGGATGGGTCCACAGACCGTGATTGATGTGACCGACGCAGTTCATGTTGAACGCGTTGAGGAGAATTTCTTTTGGCATGCGCGAACTCACGGACAGCGTTCGAAATGCACCCTGTCAGATCCAGGAATGCAGCGGCGGTTGGACGCCGTTCAGATAGTACTGGCCGATCGCATGGAATTTCCAGCGCACGGGATCATGAAGCGTATGCGTGCGGGCATCACGCCAGAAGCGATCGAGATTGTGCATGCCGAGCGTCGAACGCGTGCCGGCGAGCTCGAACAGCTTGTTTGCTGCGGCAAGCGCCACCTCGGTCGTCAGAACCTTCGCCTCGGCCACGGCAATCTTCGCCTTGGCGATCGTCTCGTCATTGACCTCGGCAATGGTTTCGTCGAGCTGCCGGCCGGCCCGCTCGAGCAGGGCTTCCGCGGCATGCAGGCGGATCTTGAGATCGCCGATCGCGGCAATCGTGTAGGGATCGTCGCCTGCCCTGTCCGCGCCGCTGTCGATCCATGGCCGGGCATGATTGCGCACGAGATCGATGGTCTCTTCGATCGCGCCCCGCGCGATCCCGGCATCGATCGCCGCATGGATAAGCTGGCTCTGAGGCCCCACCGCACTCTGGTTCTCGTAGACGATGTGGGCGGGCAGAACCCGGCTTTGCGGGATCGGCACCGCGTCCAGTATCACGGTTCCGCTCGCCGTGGTGCGCTGGCCGAAGGCCGACCAGTCGTTGACGACCTCAAGGCCCGAGGCGTCACGATCGGCAACCGCGACGACGACATGCCCCTCCTCGTCGAGAGCCACGATCGGTACAAGATGGGCAAAGAGCGCGCCGGTGGAATAGAATTTTCGGCCCGTCACGGTGAAATTCTCACCGTTGCGGACCAACTTCGTCTCGAAGGCTTCGACGTTCTTGCCGCCGAACTCCGAAAAAGCGTTGCCAAGGCGCTTGCCCGAAAGGACGGCGCCAAACAGTTCGCGCTTCTGCGCCTCGCTCCCGGTCTGGCGGATGACATCGATGATCTCGAAGCTGTTCTGGGCGATCTGTGTCAGTGAAGGGTCGCCGGCCGCGAGTGTCGCGAAAACCTTCGCAAGGGTCACCTGGGAGACCTCGGCCCCGCCATAGGCCTTCGGAATGGTGATCCCCCACAATCCGCTTTGCGAGAAGAGATTGACTTCCGCGAAAGGAAGGCGCCGCTCACGATCCCTCTCCTTCGCCTCGGCGGCAAATAACGGCTGCAGGCGTTCGGCCACTGCAAGCGCTTCGGCCTCGCCGGCGATCACGTGCGCCGGCGCGGACGGCGCGCTCGGCACCCAGCCGGGCTGGCCGGGAGCCGGGGTGGAAGGAAAGCTTGTCGCGGCGACTTTGGTTTGCGTCATGATCTCATCGTTTCTCGATCGGGAAGAAAAACGGCCGGACCGCGTCATGGACAGCGGCCCGGCCAGCCTTGGGAGGCTATTCGTCAGAAGGCGGCGATGACCTGGCCCTTGTAGTGATCTTCGATGAACGCGCGCGTCTCGGCACTGTTGAGCACCTTGGCAAGCTTGGCGACGCGCGGATCATCCTTGGTTTCGGGACGCGTAACGAGATACTCGCTCCAGACATTGTAGCCATCCTGGCCACGATCGATCAGCAGCGACTTGGAGATGTCGAGCTTGGCCTCGAACACGTAGTTGCCGTTCAGCGCCGCGAGATCCACCTCACCCAGCGCGCGCGGCAGAAGGGCCGATTCCAGTTCGACGATCTTCAGGTTCTTCGGGTTCTCGACGATATCCTTCACCGTTGGCAGCGGGTCTTCCGGCGAGGTCAGTTCCGGTTTGCCGGAAACCTTGATCAGGCCGAGCTTCTGCAAGAGCAGCAGGCCGCGCCCGCCATTGACCGGATCGTTCGGGATCGCGACGGTCGCGCCATCCTCAAGCTTGTCGATCGAGTCGATCTTTGTCGAATAGGCAACGAAGGGCTCGATATGGACGGGAACGATCGGAACAAGATCCGTGCCGCGCTGCTTGTTGTAGTCGTTGAGGAACGGCCTGTACTGGTAGTAATTGGCGTCGAGTTCGCCGGAAACGAGCTGGGCGTTCGGCTGGATGTAGTCCGTGAACACCCGAACATCGAGGTCGAGCCCGTCCTTGGCCAGGATCGGCTTCACGAATTCGAGGATCTCGGCATGCGGGATTGCGGTGGCGCCAACGACCAGCGTCTCGTCGGCCTTGGCGGATCCGATGGCTGCAAGAGCCAGGCCGGCCGCGATGGTGAGTGTTCTAAGGATGCGCATTTGGGTCCTCCGACTGCTGTTCATTTGCGGGAAAAGTGGATGACGAGGCGGTTGCCGCCCGCCTGGATGAGTTGAACGAACACGATGAGGATCGCGACGCAGACCAGCATGATCTCCGTCTGGAACCGGTGGTATCCGTAGCGGATGGCGAGATCGCCGAGGCCGCCGCCGCCGATGGCGCCGGACATGGCCGTGTAGTCCACGAGCACGATCGCGGTGACGGTCACGCCGGCAAGCAGGCTGGGCAGAGCTTCCGGCAGGACGGCGCGCAGGATCGTCTGCGAGGTCGAGGCGCCCATGGCGAGGCTCGCCTCTATGATGCCCCTGTCGACCTCGCGCAGCGCCGTCTCGACAAGCCGCGCAAAGAAGGGCGACGTACCGACGACGAGCGGAAAGATCACGCCCCGGATGCCGAGTGATGTTCCCGTGACGATGACCGTCACCGGCATCAGAACGATCAGCAGGACGATGAACGGTACCGACCGGATTATGTTCAGCACGAAGGAAAGGCTGCCATAGGCGACCGGTGCCTGAAAAAGCTGCTGGCGTCCGGTGAGGTAAAGCAGGATGCCGAGCGGGAGGCCGACCAGGACGGTCAGAGCCAGGGCTCCCCCGACCATGGCCAGTGTCTGGCCGAGCGCCGCACCGATGTCGCCCCAATAGAGATTGTCAAACGACATGGAGCGACCTTTCCGAAAGCTGCTTAGAAGCGGCAGCGAGTTCATCCGCAGGCACACCGCCCTGAAGCTCGACATCGACGCCGCTTGCGCGCAGGCCGGCGATCGCTCCCGCAACATCGCGTCCGCTCAGGGAGACGATGAACTGGGCATAGGGCATGTCCCGGATGTGCCCCACGCGACCGGCGAGAATGCTGTAGTCAACCAGGTTTTCCCGGGCGATCCGCCCGAGGATCGGCTTGTGCGCCGTCGCCCCCGTGAAGGTCAGCCGCGCGGTCCGGCCGGCGAGATCAATCGCTGTCGCACTATCCGGCAAGCCGCCATCGGGTTCGGCCTCGCGAACGAGCCTCAGCGTGGCCGGATGACGCGGGTGGAGAAAGACGTCGGCGACCGTGCCCTGTTCGACGACATTGCCGCCATCGAGCACCGCGATGCGGTCGCAGGTACGCCGGATCACGTCCATCTCGTGGGTGATCAGGACAATCGTCACGCCGAGCTCGCGGTTGATCTCTCGAAGCAAATCGAGCACGGCGCCCGTCGTCTGCGGGTCGAGAGCACTCGTTGCCTCGTCGCAAAGGAGAACCTTCGGCTCGCAGGCAAGCGCCCGGGCGATGCCGACGCGCTGCTTCTGGCCGCCGGAAAGCTGGCGCGGATACTTCTGGGCATGTTCGGTGAGGCCGACGCGCGCGAGCAGCGCTGCCACGCGCTCAGCAATTTCGAGCTTTCCGAACTGCCCTGTGAGCTCCAGCGGATAGGCGACGTTTCCGGCGACCGTGCGGGCGCTCAGCAGGTTGAAATGCTGGAACACCATGCCGATCGACCGGCGCAGGTTCTGCAGCCGCTCGCCCTTGGCGTCCGTCACCCGTTCGCCACCGACGAAGACATCACCGCCGGTCGGACGCTCCAGCAGATTGATCAACCGCACGAGCGTCGACTTGCCCGCGCCCGATGAGCCGATGATGCCGAAGATCTCGCCTTTCGCCACCGAGAGATCGATGCGGTCGAGCGCGACGACTGGTCCGTCCTTGCCGGCGAAGCTCTTCGTGATGCCTTCGAGCCTGATCATCGCCTCATCCTCCGCTTGCGCCGATCCGCCACTGATAGGGCGGCGGGGTGCCGTTGACGGCGAAGTCACCGATGATGCGGTGCTTGTAGATACGGGGGTTATGGGACGCGAGGGTCCGGGCATTGCGCCAGTGCCTGTCGAGGCCGGCCGGCTTCTTGGTCGCGGAAGCGCCGAGTGCGTCGAAGAGGAGGGTCGAGGCGTCGAGAATCAGGTCGGAAACGACGGTTTGCGCCTGGGCAGTCTCCAGCTCGGCAAGGGCATTCGCCGTCTCCTCCGCTTCCGGGTCTCTGGAGAAGTGCGTTTCGAACGCGCGTTCCAGACTGTTTGCGGCCTGAAGCACGATTGCGCTCGCCGCGTAGGCTGCTGCGCGTATGCGGCCGACCACCTGCAGCACCTGCGGATCCCGGCTGGAAACAGATGCGGCAGCATGCGTATAGGTGCGCTTGCGCTCGGCAACCGCCTTCGCCACATCATTGGTGATCGCGCGCCCGATCCCCGCGAGAGTCGCCAGATGCACCAGCTGGTAGAAGGCGGCACTGTATTTGAAGCGGTCGTCATCGACCACGACCTGGTCCGGAGCAATGGCGACATCGCGGAACGTTGCCGTGCCGCTCGCGGTCAGCACCTGGCCGAAGCCGTCCCAGTCGTCGATCACCTCGACACCGTCCGCATTGCGCCTCACGGCGACCGAGATCCCCTCGCCTTCAGCGTCCGACGCCCCGACATCGATCCAGTCGGCAAACAGCGAACCGGTCGTGTAGTACTTCGCGCCGTTGAGAACGAGCTTGCCGTTCTTTTCCGCGACCTGGGTGGAAAACCGGGAAAGCGCTGCCCCTTCGCCGATCTCGCTCCACGCGCTGCCGACGATTTCTCCACGGGCGATGCGCTCGAACCAGATGGCACGGCGGTCCGGCGAACGGGAATTGAGGATATCCTCGGTAAAGCCGAAATGGGCGCGCAAGGCCTGCGTTACGTTGGAATCCGCTTCGGACAGCTCGATCAGCAGGTTGAAGAACTGCGGCAAGGAAGCTCCCCGGCCGCCATTCTCGCGCGGAAGTCGCACGGCCCCGAAGCCGGCCTCCTTCAGCTTGCGGATGGCTGCGTGAGGGAGGTCCCGCTCCTGATCCCGTCGCGCTGCCTCCTTCGCGATATCCTCGAAGATCGGACGGAAGGGAGCCGACAAGGCCTCATAGTCGTTTCCCGGGGCGGAGCCCCAGGCATAGGTGAGCTGCGTCATTCTTCATGTGCCTGTGCAATCGTGACGAGGCGCCTTGCCCTGTCGCATCCGATGCCGGCACCGATCGTAAGCCGCGGCGCGACTTAATACAGAAATTATATCTTTTTTATAGATTAATATTGGAAATGATGTTTCGATTTCGCTCGAACAGAATCTAATTTCATCTTGGGCCCTTCGAAAATGCGCCATTGGGCAGCGAAAACCACCAAACCTGCGATCGCGACCCAACGCCCGTAGTTCCGGTTAAAACAGGGACTAGAAGGAGTTTAGTGGACAAGTGGAAGCAGAAGCGGGCCGCATTGGCTGACAGGCTGCACCAGATTGAAGGGAGCGGGCTGACATTCGGAACCTGATGAAGTGTTGGATTGCGTCATTCCTGGCTATGTGCCTGACGACCCAGCCGCCAGTGTCGACGCGACCTGAACACGGTGAACGTTCTCGAAAGGTCAAGCCATCGTCATCCGACGATGAAATCGGCGATGAGCCATCAGTAAATTCCTCTACCACAGTTTCAATTCTATTCTTGCTTCCACCCTGGGCTGCCGCAAAACGGCGATCGCCGAAAAGTTGCGACAGTAATTTAGACTTAGATCACGAACCGCTTGCTTAGGTTGCGCCAAGTGTGGTTGGCTTGGCTTCCTGAAGTGGGGCGACACGCGCAATGAAGAGCCTCAACACGCAGATGCGGCTTGCAGGTGAGCGGCGACAGGTGACCGCTCTATTCTATGACATTGTCGGTTCCACCGAGATTCTGGTTCGAGGCGATCCGGAACAGTTCTTCCGTTCCGTCACCGCACTCCATCACACAGCCGAAGCGATCGTCGCCAGGCGTGGCGGATTTCTGCACAAGAGGCTGGGAGATGGAGGGTGCTGCTATTTCGGGTATCCCAAGCAGGCCGAGGATGCTGCCGAAAATGCGGTCGAGGCGGCGCTTGAGCTGATCCAGTCCACGTCGAAGCGGAACCGGAAATCGGAAGAGACCCTCAGGTTGCGCATCGGGATAGCAACGGGCCTCGTAGTGTTTTCGTCCGAAACCGACGAGATCGTCGGAACGGCCCCCATACTGGCCTCGCGTCTGCAGGCCGAGGCGGAACCGAATTCGGTACTGGTTGCGGACAGCACCTTCGAACTCACCCGCGGCAAATTCGAATATAGCCGGGTCGGCGAAGCCAAACTGAAGGGCTTCGGGTCGAACGTAACCCTGTGGCGCCCCGAATCCAAACTGCGCGGCCCCGGTCCGGTTCGACTGGCGCGCAATGATGGCCAGGCCATGATGGGCCGCGACGAGGAACTGGCGACCCTGGTCGATGCCTGGAACGCCGCACGGGGCAAAACCGGAGGGTCGTTCGCCATTGTCGGCGAGGCCGGCATTGGAAAGTCGAGGCTTGTCGCGGAACTTCGCCGGAGCATCGATGGCAGCGGTTTGTCCTTCCAATGCAACAAACGCTTTGAAGGCCAGCCGTTTCATCCGTTCATCGGGTTCCTGGAAACCATGGTTGAAGAACGTGTTCTGAAGGGCGGCAGCGGTGGCCCCCTTCGGGAAGCACTCCAGGCGGCCGGCATGGAAATCGACGCGGAAGCAGCCGAAATCATCGGAGCGTTTACCGCGGAGAGATCGGGCGCGACGGCGGGAAACATCCTGGTCGCCGACCTGACCGGCCGCGCCTTCCGCGGACAGGTGATCGATGCGGCGGTTCGACTGCTGTGCTCTGCTGCGTCGTCCGGTCCTGTCCTGATCGTCTTCGAAGATGTCCACTGGGCCGACGAGATGACCTTGGAATTGCTGGACAGCCTGTGTGCGCTCGCGGTCACCTTGCCTATCCTCGTCATTCAGACCTCGCGGGTTGCCCGCGTCGAAGCGAACGCGACGAGGCTGGCGCTGACGGGCCTTCCGGCCGCTGCGATCCGCGATCTCGTAACGTCGATATGGGATGGGCCACCTCCCGCCGGGCTGTCCGACTTCATACTGGACCGGTGTGACGGCATGCCTCTCTACGCCGAGGAACTCGCGCATTTCTTCCGAGCAAAGCACGCGTCGGGCCAACCTGTTTCGGAGTGGAAGGAACTCCTCCTGGAAGGTGGCGTGTCGTCGTTGAACGACCTGCTATCCTCGAGGCTTGCGGGAGCCGGGGCGGCCCGCCGCGTGGCGCAGTTTGCAAGCGTCATCGGACGGGAATTCACGATCGGATTGCTCGCCAATCTTCTCGATGGAGCGGACCGATCTGGATTGGACCTCGACCTGAAAGTCCTCACCTCTCATGGCATCATCGAACCATCCTCCACCCAGTCCGACACCTACCAGTTCCGCCATGTGCTCCTGCAAGAGGCCGCCTATAGCAGCCTCCTGAAGAGCGATCGGCGAAAAATCCACATGCGGATCGCCAAGCTGCTGGTCGAGAAGTTCGTGCCGCCCCTGCCCGACGCGATCGCGGCGTGGCAATGCGCTGAGGCCGGCAGGCATGACGATGCCGCTCGGTTCGCGCTGACGGCGGCTGAGGCATGCGTCCTTCGCTCGGCCATGAAGGAAGCGGCGATATCGCTGGACCTCTGCAACAGGGAAGTCGCATCCCTGTCGAGACGGCACCCGGATCGCCCCGAACTGATCCTGGGCATGTTGCAGCTCCAGGGCGTGGTTGCGACAGCTTTGGAAGGCGAAGGATCGGAGAGGGCACGCAGGACATATTCGCGCGCGATGCAACTCGTCAGGCGGCATCAGACAGCAACGAGGGAAGCCCACTTTCCAACCTACTGGGGATGGTGGTTCACGGCGCCTGATATCCGGACCCAGCAGTCACGGGCCCGCATCCTGGTCGAGGACATGATGACAGTGAACAACCCGGAGACGAGGCTCCAGTCCTACCACTGCGCCTGGGCCACGGGCTTCCATGCCGGCGAGCACGGCTTTTGCCTGGACTGCGTCGAGAAGGGCCTGGAACTCTACGATGCGGATCGGGCAGTAAGGAACAGGGCTTTCTTCGGCGGCCATGACGCAAAGGTTTGCGGGCTGGGCGAGAGCGCGCTGTCCCATCTCATCATCGACCAGGCCGACGCGAGCGAAAAGGCGATCAGCCTGTCCCTGGAATACGCCACCTCGCTAGACCACGTCGGCAGCCTCGTCCATGCGCTTTACTACGCCATCGTCCTTCGTCGATGCCAGGGCAAGTACGAGGACGTCCACGCGCTCGGCGAACAGATGCTCTCGCTGGCGGAGCGACATGGCCTGGTCGCAAGCCAGGCTCGCGCCAATCTTTATTGCGGCTGGGCCGAGGCAATGGCCGACTCGATCGATTGCGGCACCAGGCGCTTCGACGAGGGCCTTGCCCTCCAGAAACAGATCGGGACCGACGAAAACCTGTCGATTCATATCGATATGCAGTCCCAGATCCTGGAGCGGTCGGGTCGGCCGAGACAGGCGCTGGCCCTCATCGACGACGCGATAGCGGGTGGGCGCAAGAGCGGACAGAGGTTCTGGCTTGCCGAGCTGTACCGGCGGAGGGCGGCATTGAGGCAATTGCTGGGGGCAAGGCCGGCCGAGGTCAAGGCAGACCTCAAGCGGGCCGTTCAGACGGCCGAGGCGCAGGGGGCCCTTTGGCTCGCGGGGCGCGCCAGGCATGATCTGCAACACCATATCCGCTGAGGCCGGGCGATGGAGGCGCCGTTGCAGCATCTGCGAAATCTGGAACAGCTCCTGCACCGGCCGCTTTCGCCCCAACCCGAAACCTGGGAGACGGTCCGGCGCATTCTTGCGCGCAGGCGGGAATTCGGCATTACCAGGCTCGGATCGGTCACCGGGCTCGACCGCGCGGGAATCGAGGTCGTCCAGGTGATACGCCCGGCCTCGCGGTCGGTGGCGGTCAATATGGGAAAGGGGCTCACTTACGCGGCGGCCGCGATTTCCGGTCTCATGGAATCGCTCGAGGGATGGGCCTCCGAACGCATCGCGGCTGATCGCGCATGGATGGCCGAACTTGGGGAGACGGACGGGGACGGTATCTGGTCCCACTTGCCGCCATCCGTTCGCGAAAGTCACGCCGATCTTTCGTGGATCGACGGCTGGGATCTGCTGTCGGCCGCGCCGCGCCCCGTGCCGCTCGCCTTGGTCGACACCGCCTACATCGTTCCCTCGCCCCATCCGCACGGCTTTGCCCGCGACACGACCGGGCTGGCGGCGGGAACCAGCCTGCAGCAGGCAATGGCGCACGCCTGCTTCGAGATACTGGAGCGCCACGCGCACTGCATGGCGATGGCAACGCCGCACTTCTTCGATCGCTTCCAGATCGACACGGAAGCCATACGCTCGGGCAAGGCCGGCGAGGTGATGGGACGCCTTGCGGGTGCAGGCTTTGCGGTCGGCGCCTGGACCGTCCCCGCCGGGCACGACCTCCCCATCTACTGGTGCCACGTGATGGAAGGCGCAGGCCACGCTCCGCTCGCTCCCCTTCCCGCCGCCGGGTTCGGCTGCGACCTCACTCATGATCGCGCACTCTCCAAGGCCCTGCTGGAGGCCTGTCAGTCGCGTCTCGGCGTCATTTCCTCGGCACGCGAAGACGTGAGCGGCCACCTCTACCAGCCATCAGACCGGCGCGAGATGGTCGCCTGGCGCGAGTCTCTGTCGAAGTCCGCATTGCCCTATTGCGACGCGCCGGAGGACTGCAGTTCGGGGAGCGCCCTGGAGGCGGCCCTGCACGCCCTGAAGTCGGCAGGCGCGGCGGCGGTGATCGCCGTGGTCCTCCATTCCGACGAAAGCATCCCCCTCCACGTGGTGAGAATTGTGGCGCCGCCCCTGCAGACCAATCCGGAACTCTACGATGAACAATAGGATCGTCGTCTTCCTGGGACCCACCCTCAGCGCCGGTGAGGCGCGGTCGCATCTCGATGCCCTCTACCTGCCCCCTGTTTCCCAGGGGGACGTCGCCCGCGCGGTGATCGATCACGCGCCGCGCGCGATCGTCATCGTGGACGGCGTCTTCGCCCAGCGGCCCGCCGTGCGGCACAAGGAGATACTGTGGGCCATGGCAGCCGGCGTCCGGGTCTTCGGCGCCTCCAGCATGGGAGCCATCCGCGCCGCCGAACTGGACGAGTGCGGAATGGTCGGTCACGGCTTCGTCTACCGATGGTACCGGCGCACGCCGCTTGCGGACGACGCCGACGTGGCCGTGCCGATGGCGCCGCCCGAACTCGGTTCCCGTGCGCTCGGCGAAGCCCTTGTCGACATCCGGCTGACATTGAGGAAGGCCGAGCGCGAAGGCGTGATCCACCGGGAGCTGCGCCTGGGCCTGGAGGAGGCAGCCCGCGCGCTCCACTTCACCGATCGCACCTACGACCGGATCCTTTCCGGCAAAGGACTGGATGAGGCGGATGGAACCGCCCTGCGCGGCCTTCAAGACTGGATTTCCCAAGGTGTCGTGCACCAGAAGAAGGCGGATGCGATCAGTTTGCTCTCCGCCCTGTCGAAAAAGACGGGATTACTGGATAAAGATCAGCAATATCAGGATTTTGAGCTGACGGAAGCACTGGCTTCGGACCTTCAATACTCAGGTCTTCTCGACTGTGTCCTGCGTCACACGCGATAAGCCAAGTATAGTGACAATTTTTCCACCTCATGAGAGATTGAGCGATGGGGGAAATATTGGACACCATCGCTCTAAGACCTGAGGCGGGACTTGGCGGAAGGGCCGAGCCATCCCTCGGCACGCGATTCCTGGTCTTCCCGCAACCGCCCTATGTCAGCGGCTACGAGAAGCCGGAAGTCGTCTGGCTCACGCCGGCCGCCGGCAGGATCCTGGCGGGCCCATCCGACGATCGCATGTACGTCATCGATCCTGTCGAACCCAAGCAACCCTATGCATTTCCAGTCCTGCCGCCTTATTCGGGCAGCGTCCGGGCGCCCGCCGAGCCCGGGCCGGACGGTCATTTCGATCATATCGTCCCGGGCATGCCGGCATTTCTGTCGGCGCACAGCTATGCCTGCGCGCGGCGGGTTCTGGACGTCTGCGAGGGCTACGTCGGCCGACGGATCCGCTGGTTCTTCGAGCCGACCATCGCGCGTCTGGAGATCGTCCCGCGCATTCTCGACTTCGACAATGCACAGTCGGGCTTCGGCTTCCTCGAACTTGGGGAAAGCGAACCGACAAGGACGGCGTCGTCCTTCGCGCTCAACTTCGATTCCGTCGCCCACGAGATGGGCCATCTGGTCCTGTTAAGCGAGCTTGGCCTTCTCCTTGGAGACGGCCGGGGCACCGATTTCTTCGCCTACCACGAGGCGGTCGCCGACTTTGTCTCCCTGCTCGGGCTTCTCCATTTCGACACGGCCATCGACCGGATCCTGCGCCGCACGAACGGCAATCTCCTGATCAACAACGAACTCGACCGCTTTGCCGAACTGAGCGACGAACGGCAGATCAGGTCGTTCAGCAACTCGCTCCGGCAGCGGGACGTCAGCGACGAGGTCCATGACCGTTCAAAACCCTTCGCGGCGGGCCTGTTCGATTGTGTCGTGGAGATCTACCAGACGCTACTGTTCGACCGCGGCCTGTCGGAGATAGATCCAAGGCTCTACAGCAACCTCCGCCGGCAGATGGCCTCGGACCTGATCGAGACCAGCCTGAGCGAAACCCGCGCCGACTACGAGCCGAGGCACTTCGCGAGCAAGGCCGCGCTGCAGGAAGCCCGCGACATTGTCGGCGAAAGCCTGGTCCGCTCCTGGGCCTATCTGGAACCCGACGGCCTGACCTTCGAAACGGCGGCAAACGCCTTCCTCGACACGGCCCAGACGGGCCGGGCACGACCCTATGTGACGCAGCTCGAAGACTGCATGAAGTGGCGTGAAATCATCCTCTAGAGATCAAGGAGATTGAGATGGTAGACGAGACAGTACCAGCCCCTCCGATGAAACCCGTATACCACCCGGATTCAATCATTCTTTATGGGGTCAAGCTGAACAGCGATACGGACTACGCAACGTTTAGCGTTGGCAACGTGCCCAACACCGGACTGCGCGTCCAGTTGTTCACCGGCAACCAGGGGCAGTCCGCAGCGGAACACTCCATAGTGCTGGCTTATGGCTATGCATTCGAGGGCCATTGCTACAGATTCGACACCCCGCGTACTTTCATCGTTTTTTCAGGTTTCGACTACGACGCTGTAGGCTGCGGCTTTGATTCCCCGGCAGCCCTACCCGCTTTCCTGATGCCCTACAGGATGTGGTACGTCCGGTCGTCCGATGAACTGCTTGAACTGAGCCCGAACTTTGGCGATGCAAAGGCGCTGATTCTGGACGCGAACTTACCCGGGAAGAGATCGCCGGCCTCCTATGCCATCAACATGTCGATGGCGCATCGCGGCGGTCGCCTCACTCACGACTAGCGCAACTCTAGTGCACCAGCACGATGAACCGGCATGGAGTTGCATGCACTCAACAGTCCGACTCACTCGAACAATGCGACAGATACGAGATCTTTCTGATCACTACGCTCGCACCCAATGAGGAGAGAACAATGTTTATCCATGGGACCATCAATTTTGGAAAGGCTTTGACAGAAGTATCTGCTACAAGCGACTACGAATGGAACTATTGCAGGGATTATAAATCGCATGATATAAATAATATAAATGTCAAAAAAGAAAAAATACTTCGATTCGTCACAAAATCACAAAATGGATCAAAAACGATAAGACTAACAATTTCAGCAAAGGACGAAAAAACAACAGTAATTGAACAATTTTCAGACTGCGATAACATTGACTACCCTGAATAATAATCTGAATTTGCCAGATGACAACTCAGCACTAAAGCGACTATCAGCTCTGCTGGACCAAAGTTGGCCTAGCGGCTCAAGCTCTCCGCGCGGCAGCGGTCTGCGTCTGTGGCGCACGGTCCTGACGTAAGAAGCCCCGGCGGCCAGAACCGTTCGGGGCCCTGCGCATTTGATTGATCTTTCGTGAGTTTGACTGTGCAGGGCTCAGTTGACCGAACCTTGCAACGGTCATCTTGATCCAGTCCCCGCCTCTCCCGAATTCAACAAGCAACAACGCGCAAAAGCAGCGTTGCAGGCGGGATGAGTGCGTCCACCTAGAAGCTTGGACCAGGCCCGTCCTTGTGACGGTCGGCTGCTGTCGCAGGTGTTGATGCAGGCGACGCCAGCAGGCCGTCATCCAGGAAGCGCAGGCAGAGGTCGATGCCCTGCTCCATTGTCGTCTTCGGCTCAATCCCGATTGCGGACTTCAGGCCGTCATTCCAGAACCCCCATGCCGAGGGAGGCGTGACGGCAGCCTTCGGGATAAGTCGCGCGGCAGGGTAGCGAGCGGCGAGAAGCTGGGCGGCATCGCGCATCCTGCGCTTGTCACCGACGACGTTGAAGACTCTGCTTCCGGCAATCTCCGCATCGAGCATGCGCACCGTGACGTCCGTGGCGTCTTCCACCCAGGTCCAGTCGACGGGGTCGGGATAGTCGGGAAAGACGATCTCGGTGTCCCCGCGGTGCGCGGCTTCCACCATCTCCTGCATTTCTCGCCAGCCCCGGGCTCGGCCCGGCCCGTAGACATACCCGTAACGCAGACCGATGAACGTTGTATCGGGATGGTTTGGCGCAACGCAGTTCGCCAGATGCTCGCCATATGCTTTTGTGGCGCCGTAGACGCTTCCCGGCTGAGGTACCGATCGATCCCCGAAGCTGGTGTCCGCGCCCCCAAGGGCTGCAACCGAGCTGGCGTAGATGATGCGTGAGGCGCCTGCGGCCAGCGCTTCGGCGAAGATATGGGCCGTGCCGAGGGCATTGACGCGCGTGGCGGCGACGATGTCGGATCCTGACTCGAGGGTCAGAAGTGCTGCCAGGTGGATTACGGCTTGTGGTGCAAAGGCCTGCAGCGCATCGCGGACTGCATCGTGATCCGAGATGTCGCAGGCTGACGCCTCGCATCCAGCCGGCAAATGTGACCCGGCCCGATCCATCCCGAGCACCTGATGACCACTGCCGGCCAGCCGGGTGCAGACGCTGCTGCCCAGAAATCCGGCCGCTCCGGTAACCGCGATGCGCATGCTTTCATTCCATTTCTCAGGATGGGAATTTCTTTGGAGAGCGTCGATCGTCAGCGGTTCGCGAGCCCCTAGCTACCGCCAAACCCTTCGTCGCCGCGGGCGCCCGGTTTTGACCTACAGAATGAGGCCGATTGACCGCAACGCGCTCTAGGACGTTTCCCAGGCAATCGCCATGTTGCTTGCCGCCCGCTCCAGGAGGGGGACGATCTCTGAGACCTTGTCGTCGGTCAATCGCGTCAGCGGCGCTGCAACGCTCATGGTTCCGACCACCCGGTCGTCCTGCTTCACCGCCACGGCGATTGCCCCCACACCTTCTTCCGCCTCTCCGCGGGCACGGCCATAGCCCTGCCTGGCTGTCTCATCGAGCTCCTTGTTGAGCGCGTCGATCGTGCGGATGGCAGCAGCGGCAGCACTCTGTCCCTGCTGTCCCAGTCCTGTTTCCAGGGCAATCCTGAGGGCCAGTTCGCGCTCTATGCTGGCGAGCCATATCTTACCGTTGGCGGTCGCATAGGGCACGATCGTCGCGCTCATGTCCGGTTCGAAGACGAGGCCGGACCGGCGCCCTCGAGCGGATCCGATCCACACCAGACTGTTGTTCTGCACCGCCGTCAGGCGGACCAGTTCGCGGGTCCGCTCTGCCAGGTCGTTGAGGATCGGCTGCTTGAGATCCGTCACCTCCAGCCTGTCGAGTTGCTTCTGGCCGATGAGAGCCATGCGGATGGTCAGGGCGTAGCAATCACTTTCATTGCTCTGCCGTGCCCAGCCGTTTTCCAACAGCGAAGTGAGTATCCGATGCGACGCGCTCTTGGGGATAGCGAGCCGATGCGCGATTTCCGAAAGCTTGAGCGGTTCCTCCGCCAGCGCCAGAAGTTCGAGCATGGCAATCGTGCGTTCGACGCTCCCGCCCGAAGCGCTCAACATCTTGTCCATCAGCCTCTCCATCCGAAAGGGTTCATGCGTGCCGCTGCAGAATGCCGCGCGAAAGGAAAATCTCCGTTATCTCTTCCGACTTCTCGATGAATTCGGGTTCGCGCCGGGCTGCAAGTCCGCGCGGCCGCGGCATTTCGATTTCCAGCACTCTCTCGATGCGGCCGGGACGCGGCGTCATCACGATCACCCGATCGGCCAATAGAACCGCCTCGTCGATCGAATGGGTAATGAAGACGACGGTCATCCGGTTCTTCAGCCATAACGCTTCGAGATCGATGCGCATCTGTTCGCGCGTCAGGGCGTCGAGCGCACCGAACGGCTCATCCATCAGGAGCAGGCGCGGCTGGAGGAGAAGAGCCCTGGCGATCGAGGCGCGCTGCTTCATGCCGCCTGACAGCTCATGAGGGTAGCGGTTCGCAAAATCCTTCAGCCCCACGGATTCCAATAGCTCCAGGGCATGGGGACGAAGCTCTTCACAGTTCCTCCCGGTCATTTCCGCGGGAAAAAGTACATTGTCCAGGATCGTGCGCCACGCGAGCAGGACGTGGTTCTGAAAGACAATGCTCATGCCCGCGGGCGGTTCTTTCGACACGTCGCCGAACACCGAGATCTCGCCGGTGCTCGCCTGGGAAAGACGCGAGATCAGTCGCATCATCGTGGACTTGCCGCAGCCCGAGGGGCCGACAATGGCCACGAACTCTCCGTCTCCGATTGTCAGGTCCAGCTTTTCGAGGGCGATGACGGGTGAATCCGCGTGGCCGAAGTGCTTGCTCACGCCTTCTAGTCTTACACCAGGCTCATAACGCGGCTTCGTGCTGTGAATGTTCAAGACAGTTCCTCCCGTCTGATCGCTTTCGATGCGAATGCTCCGATTGGGACGTAAATAGCACTTGACGGAACATCAGTCCATATGGAACAGTGTTCCAAGTTAAAAATTGTCAGGCACGCCTCGACGGTTTTCATCGGGAGGATCATATGTTTTCGAAAGCGATCGGCGCCTTGCGGGGCCAGACGCGTACACTTGCGAGCCTTGGCGGCGCAATACTCATCTGGGAGATCGCTGTGCGTCTCCTATCGGTGCCGGAGTATATCCTGCCGGCGCCCAGCCGGGTCTTCGAGGACCTCGTCGCAAACTTCGGCATTGTCGCAAGCGCCTCGCTCTACACGTTGCAGCCGATGGTCCTCGGCTTCCTCGTTGCCGTGGTCATGGGGTCCTGCTGGCGCTCCTGGTGGTCTACTCGAAGGGATTCGAGCAGGTCTTCTATCCCCTTCTCGTGGTGCTTCAGATCATTCCGAAGATTGCGATTGCGCCGCTCTTCATTATCTGGGTCGGCTTCGGCCTGCCATCCAAGGTCTTGCTCGTCTTCCTGCTGTCGTTCTTTCCGATCGTCGTGAACTCGATCGTGGCGTTCAAGTCCATAGAGCCCGATGTCTACGACCTGGCGAAGAGCTACCGTGCGAGCCGGCTGAAGGTTTTCTGGAAGGTCGAGCTTCCCGGTGCGCTGCCGTCCCTGTTCGCGGGCTTCAAGGTTGCCGCGGCGCTCTCTGCAACGGCCGCTGTTGTCGCCGAGTTCGTGGCGTCGGACAACGGGCTTGGCTACCTGCTGCTCAACTACAACGGAAACATGAACACCAGCATGACCTTTGCGGTCATCGTGGTCCTCAGCCTGCTCGGACTGCTGCTCTACGGCATCGTCGAACTGGTCGAGCGCTGGGCTATTCCGTGGCACGTGTCTCAACGTCGTGACGACTTCGCCGTTGGCAAGAGCCCAACGTAACAAGACTTAACCTGGGAGGTTGGAATGCTGAAAGTAATGCGGAAAATGGTTACGGGCGGTCTGCTTGCGCTCGCGATAGGTTCGGCTGGCGCATCGTCCGCCGCAGCCGAGGACAAGGTGACGCTACGCTTGAATTTTCTTCTGAGCGGCGTCCATACGATCTTCTACTACGGGGTGGAGAAAGGCTTCTACAAGGAAGCCGGAATTGACCTGGAAATTGGCGAGGGACAGGGTTCTGCACGCACCGTCCAGGCCGTTGCGACGGGCGGTGATACGTTCGGCATCGCAGATGGCGGCAGCGTCATTGCCGGTGCGACCCGCGGTGCGCCGGTCAAGTCGGTTCTCGGGCTCCTGAACACGTCGCCCTATGCGATCACATTCCGTGCAGACGCCAGCGTGAACACCATCAAGGATGTGGAGGGCAAGTCCGTCGCGGCATCGGCCGGCGAGGCATCGCTCGCGCTGCTGCCGGCGATCTGGAAGAAAAATGGCATTGATCCTTCAAAGGTCAGCATCCTGAATGTCGACGGGCCGGGCAAGATCATCGCGATCATGCAGAACCGTACCGACGGGACGCTGGCGGGCCTCGAGAACCAGGTTGTGGTTCTGAACAACAAGGGCTGGAGCAGAAGGTCTTTTCGTTCGCGGAACTGGGTGTGAACACGCAGGGGCTGACGATCGTCGCCAACTCGAACCTGGTCGATGAAAACCAGGATCTCGTCAAGCGCTTCGTGGCCGCGTCCATGAAGTCCATCGAAGCGGCCAAGGCCGATCCGGACAGCGCTGTCGCCGCCGCGGTCAAGGTGAAGCCGACTGGCGACGCCAAGCTGCTCAAGGATCAGCTCGATGTCTCCCTCAAGCTGCTTGCTTCGCCGACGAACGCTTCCGCCCCGTTGGGTGAAATGTCGCTCGCGGACTGGCAGCAGACCCTCGATCTCATGAAGGAGTACCAGGATATCAAGACGGATATGCCTGCGGACGCCTTCTTCACCAATGCGTTCATAGCGAACTAGGGCTTAAGCCTTGTCGGGCCCGGGCGTGACCGCTCGGGCCGCAACTCTCAGCTCGGATAACCAACATGCAGGCAATGGCGACATATGATCTTCGCGGCAGGGTAGCCGTGCTAACCGGCGCCGCCGGCGGCTTCGGCGCCGCCATTCGCGAACGCCTCACGGCGTCTGGGGCGACCGTGGTCGCGTGGGACCTGCCAGAAGCGCTTCAACAGCAGGATCTCGCTGGAATTCCTCACTACGGCGTGGATGTGACGAAGGAGGAAAGCGTCGAGGCCGCCGCGGCCGACATTCGTCGGCATTTCGGCAAGCTCGATATTCTCATCAACAACGCAGGCGTTGTCGGGACAGTCCAGCCGACATGGGAGATACCCGCGGCAGAGTTTCGCAGGATCCTCGACGTCAATCTCTACGGAGCATTCCTCGTCTGCCGTTCGCTCGTTCCGCTGATGCTGGAAAGCGCCGCGGCAAGCCGGTTTGGACGCATCGTCAACGTGGCATCGATCCAGGCCAAGGAAGGCATGCACAATGCCGCGGCCTACAGCGCCGCCAAGGCCGGCCTTGTGGCGCTCACGAAGAGCCTCGGCAAGGAGCTGGCAACCTCGGACATTCTCGTCAACGCGATCACGCCGGCCGCGTCCTTGACTGCGATGAGCGTCGACGCGCCCAAGGACCGGCTGGACGATATCCTGTCCCGCATTCCGATGCGGCGCTTTCTCGAACCGGCAGAGGTGGCAGCCATGGTGGCATGGCTCTCCTCTTCCGAATGCAGCTTTTCGACCGGGGCGGTGTTCGACCTGTCCGGCGGTCGAGCAACTTACTGAGGTGTCAGACATGGCGTTACTGGGCAAGGCGGTCGTCGCCATCTGGAATGATATCCTGCCTGAGGGGCGGGAAAATTTCATCGAGTGGCACAATCGCGAGCACATTCCCGAGCGCGTCGCCATTCCGGGCTTTCTGCGTGGACGGCGCTACGTCGCCGAATACGGCAACCCGGAATATTTCACGCTCTACGAGGCCGTCGACGGCGCGGTTCTCACGGGATCGGCCTATCTGGAACGCCTCAACAGGCCGACCCCCTGGACCAAGCAATCGACCGCCGACTTTCGCAACACCGTGCGTGGGGTCTGCGGAACGGAGTACTCCCGTGGAAGCGGCGACGGCGGCTTCATTCTCACACTGCGCTTCGACGCGGATCTCGACCGCCGTACGGCGCTTGAGAAGGCCATCGTCGCCCAACTCGAACCCATCGGCCGCCTCAAGGGCGTCAGCGGGGCCCACCTGTGCATTGCCGACAGCGCAGCCAGCGGGATCGAAACGGCCGAGCGAAAAGGGCGGCAGGTTGGCGTTCCGAACTGGATCATCCTCATCGAGGGCTCTTCCGTCGCGGCAATCGATGCCGCGGGGATCGCGCTGATGAGTGCCCTTCCCACCGAGATCGGCACCGACGGGATCGAAAAGGGTCTCTACCGCCTGGAATTTTCTCTCGTCGACTTCCCGACGGAAAACACGGAACTTGAAAGGAAAGCATCATGAAACTTCTGCGTTACGGCGAAGCCGGCCAGGAACGCCCCGGACTGCTCGGCGCGGACGGACGTATCAGGGACCTGTCGGGCGTCGTTGCCGATATCTCCGGGGAGGTCCTTTCCCGGGCTGGAAGGGAACGTCTTGCAAGCCTTGACGTTGCCTCACTGCCGGTCGTTCCGGATGGCGTACGGATCGGCCCCTGTGTCGGCAACGTCGGCAATTTCGTCGCCGTCGGCTTGAACTATATCGACCATGCCCTGGAAACGAATACGCCTATTCCCGAGGAGCCGGTGCTCTTCAACAAGGTCACGTCCTGCATCTCGGGCCCCAACGATCCGGTCTTTCTGCTGAAGGACTCGAAGAAGACGGACTGGGAGGTGGAGATTGCCTTCGTCATCGGCGAGCCGGCCTACAATGTCAGCGAAAAGGACGCGCTCTCCGTCATAGCCGGCTTCTGCGTATGCCATGACGTGTCCGAGCGCGAATTCCAGACGGAGCGCGGCGGTCAATGGACCAAGGGCAAGAGCGGCCCCACATTCGGTCCGCTTGGCCCCTGGCTTGTCACCCCGGAAGAGGTTGGCGACGTGCAGAACCTCGGCCTCTGGCTCGACGTCAACGGAAAGCGCATGCAAACGGGTTCGACGAGCAAGATGATCTTCTCGATCGCACACCTCGTCTCCTACATCACGCGCTTCATGAAACTGATGCCTGGCGATGTCGTGACCACGGGAACGCCGCCGGGCGTCGGCCTCGGCATGAAGCCTCCTGTCTTCCTGTCCGCCGGCGATGTCGTCGAACTGGGCGTGGACGGACTTGGAAGCCAGCGGCAGGTCATTACAGCCTTCCAACAGGCGTAAACTCGCGGCAATCGCGATCAGGTCGCCGTCGCAAACGTCCCTTGCGGCAAATGCCGCCAGGGTCTCACCACCCGCGCGGCTGCCAGTCGCACGCCGCGCTCGTGCAGCGTGAAACCGGTGCTGCGGCACTGTGACTGCCTGCTCAAAGGACAGACAAATGGCCCCCGTTCTTCACCCCGCCAATACCCTCCCGGAAGATGGCTGCTCGGGAACACTCGTCGGCCGCGCCTGGAGGCCGGACGTCGGAGGCCCTTCGGTCGTCGCAATCCGCCCCGATGGTGTGTACGACCTCACCGACCGCTTTCCGACCGTTCGCGATCTTTGCGAGACGGCAGATCCAGCCGCGAGCCTTGCCGGAGTGACGGGCGAGTTTCTCTGCACGATCGAAGAACTGCTGGCCAATACCCGGGTCGACGGGAGGGACAAGGCAAAGCCCCACCTGTTGGCACCGGTGGACCTGCAGGCGGTCAAGGCGGCGGGCGTGACATTCGCCGTCTCCATGATCGAGCGCGTGATCGAAGAGCGTGCGAGAGGCGACTCCGAGGTAGCTGATGGCATCCGCAAGGAAGTGCAGGACATCATCGGCTCCGAGTTGCAGGCGCTGAAGCCTGGCTCCGCTCAAGCCGCCGCGCTCAAAAAGGCCCTCATCGAGAAAGGCCTGTGGAGCCAGTATCTCGAAGTGGGCATCGGTCCAGACGCCGAAATCTTTACGAAGGCACAGGTCATGTCGTCCATTGGTACCGGCATGGATGCGGGGCTGCACCCGATGTCATCGTGGAACAACCCCGAGCCTGAGGTCGTCATTGCCGTGAGTTCCGACGGACGCATCGTCGGTGCCACTCTGGGCAACGACGTCAATCTTCGCGACGTGGAGGGACGTTCGGCCTTGCTGCTTTCCAAGGCCAAGGACAACAATGCAAGCTGCGTGGTTGGTCCCTTCCTCAGACTTTTCGACAGCACGTTTACGCTCGACGACGTCCGCGCGATGACGGTTACGCTTGCTGTCGACGGAGAAGACAACTTCCGCCTCGAGGGCGCCTCACACATGGACAGGATCAGCAGGGATCCCGAAGAACTCGTCAGGCAATTGATCGGGGCGAACCACCAGTATCCCGATGGCGCCGTGCTTTTTCTGGGCACCCTGTTCGCGCCGACCATGGACCGGAACGCAAAGGGTCAGGGATTTACCCATCACAGAGGCGACGTCGTCACGATTGCCTCTCGAGAATTGGGGGCTTGATCAACCGGATGAATATCTGCAGTGACTGCGAGCCATGGACGTTCGGAGCAAGCCATCTGCTTCGCAACCTTGCCGCACGAGGAGTGTTGATATGAGTGAAACGGATCGAGTTGATTTAACCGGAGTGCTGGCCGAAAAGCTCAGCGAAGCAGAGCGGCTTGGTAGCGAGCTTTCCTTTGACAGCCTGCAGTCCGACGGGCTGGTTCCGGACACGATCGAGGCGGGGATCGCTGCCCAAGCCGCCGCGACAAGGGCCATTGGCAAGGGCGTTGCCGGCTGGAAGATCGCGATCAGTGCCTCGGGCACCGCGGTTGCAGCCCCCATTCTCGATGCATATCTCGTCGACAGTGACGCCCGCGTCGAGATCCTCAAGCCTGGAGTAAAAGCAATCGAGGTCGAGATCTGCTTCCAGCTCAAGGAGGACGTCCCACCGCCCCTCCCCGGCAGTCCCTATTCGCGCGAGGATGCCCTTGGGAAGATCGGCTCGATCCACCTCGGAGCAGAACTCATCGATTACCGCATCGATCAACGCAACAAGGTGCCGTTTCCACTCTTTCTGGCAGATCGGCTTGGAAACCATTCCTATGTGATCGGGCCGGAAGTATCCGCAGAACTCGTCGACCTGCTGGCTTCAGGAGATGCATCCCGGATGTCGCTCCACCTGGACGACCAGAGCGCCGAGCTGTTTTCTGGGACCCCTTCCCATCCCCAAAAGGATCCGCTCCTCCCGCTCATCGCATTCATGAACAATCCGAACGATGGCCTGGGCGGACTGAAACGCGGCCAGTTCGTAACGACCGGCAGCCTTTGCGGGGCCATTCCGATCCGTTCGGATGCCAACCTTCATGTCTACGGAGACATGCTGCCGCAAATGAAGCTCGTCATGACGGACGCTTCTGATCCGGCATAGGCGCCTTTCACGAACGGACATGACTGGATCATGCACCTGGCCTGCTTTCAAGCCGAAAGCGGGCCTCTCAGCTAGAGCAGCCCTCTTGCGGTACGACCTAGCGGCGAGACCAGTATTCTTCGTGGAGTTCCGCCGCCTCGTCCACAAGCATGGGACCGACGACTTCCGTTGGGCGCTGACCGGCGGCGAACACCGTACGGCTGGGGAGATCGAGCGTCGGATTTTCCTCGCTTGGGCCTATCAGTTGCTTCATCTCGCTCTCGGACAGGCCAAACACGACGCGTCCTATCCCCGCCCAGTAGATCGCGCCTGAGCACATGGCGCATGGCTCCGCGGATGTGTACATCGTGCATCCGGCAAGAAACTCCAGATCGTAGGCCTTGCCGGCGCGCGTGGCGAGAAGCTTCTCCGCGTGGGCCGTGCGGTCGCCACCTTCTGCACTGTAGCCGTTGCACTGTTCCAGCAAGACATTGCCATCCTTGTCGGCGAGAATTGAACCGAATGGATGGTCCCCGCCCTCGCGCGAACGCCGCGCCACCTCGAAGGCCTTCCGCAAGAGTGACTCGTCATAGGGCCGGTTGGTGCTTGCCATTGTGTGAGCTCCCGAGAACGATCGCTGTATATCGATCAATCCATGCTTTCCCGCGCAAGGTGCAGGGAATTGAACTTCTCCGCAATATGGAAAGTCGCCGGATATCCAGCGCAGGCAATCTGGCCTTCGCCGGATGACCAGGTATCAAAGATCAAGTGTGCGGCGCCGGCCACGTTGCCGGCCCGCCTTCCGATGTCATAGGCCGATGCGCCGTTGTTCGGCTGAATTCTGACCTAGATCGTCAGAGCCGCGATGTAGCTTTTCTGGTAGTCGACCACCTTTTGCGCCACGAGCGACCGCAAGGCAGCAAGTTGCTCGCGGTCCACCGAAACCTTGCCGGAAGAGTGCCGGAGGGTGACGTCCGAGGAGCGGAACTTGAAGAAGAGGATCTGGGTCAGGTTCGAACGCGCCTCGAGGTTGAAGGCCATGACGGAGAGTATTGTCGCGTCTCCTTCCGCCGGCTCGGCGACCGATATCTGGAACCGGCCAGCGCGTGCACCTTGGCTTTCCCGCTGGAAGAGCGTGAACCACGGTTCGTCACTCGTGTCCGCCATCGCGGAGAGGGTTGACTGCACCAGGGCATATGCGCCGGCAGCCGGTCCGAACACGGTCGCGGCGACCTGCAGCACCGCCTTGTGTGCTTCGAAATTATCTCCGCTCTCGGTGTACTCGGAGAAGCCGCGTTCCTGGGCGACCCAGCCGAGGTGGGTGAGCGTGTCGAAGTAGACGTTGTACCACGCCTCCACCTCTTCACGCGCGGGCACCTGCTTCGTGGCGGCGAGTTGAGAAAGGAGCGTGCACTTGCTGATGTCTCCCCTCAGGTCCGCCGAAATCCCCTTTGCAAAGGAAATGATGTCGGAACCGACGACAATGGCCTGCTCGCTCTCGGACTTCAGTTGATCGAGTACCGTCGGTTCGCCCCCGCCCCGGGTCGACCGTTTCGGCGCCGCCGGCAGCTCCAGTGCCTCCACGAATAGGTGGTCGTTGTCGAACTTGCCCATTGGTCGCCCTCCATCCCACTGTACGCGCATCGACGGCACGGCGATGCCTTGCATGACAATACGCGGCGAAAGGTGGCCGCTCAATGCCGATTGAATTTTGTCATGTGCAGCTCCGGGTGTAGCATCGGGATCGGGCTCCCTCTTCATCGCTAAATTCGGACGGCCAGTTTCTCGTGCGGCCGATCCCTCCGCGGGGCGCCGCTATGGATGTTCGGCACGTGATCTCGAAAGGCGACGCGGCTTCGCGATGTGTCCGCCTCTCCCCGTATCACGATGCACTGGTTGCGTCCCCCCGTCGTCTCCTGCCAGGGCACAAGGAGGCAGAAACATGCGGTATCCTGAGAACCGAGCCGGACAGGTCTGGGTCGAGCAGTACTTCGCAGCACTCGCAGAGTTCTTTCAATCGGGGAGAGAGGATGGCGCAGCGCTCGCACGCGCGGCTCAGTCACTTGCCCATCTGCTCCAGCGCGCGCCGACCTACGCAGCAGAGACGCGGCAACTGGCCGCCCAGTTCGTCATGGCGAACTGGAATGCCGGGTGGCCGGAGGTCATCGTGGACGCGGTCCGCACGGGCATGGACGCCGATATCATTTCGCCAGAGCTGAGAGCGGTGCCGGCACCGGCCGCACTTCTTCATATCTGCATGGCCGAAGCCCGGAACCTCGACGGCGAACGGCTGCTCGGGCTGCAAAGCCTCGGTCGCGCCCTTAATCGCCTGGAGGAGGCGGCCGAGGACGACCTCTTGGCGCTCTTCCTTCGTGGACGTGCCCTGGTGCTGCGCGGCGAGCTCCAGGAAATCGGTCGGGAGCAGGTGCGGGCGCTCGAAGATTTCCGCGCCGCCGAATCCGTGCTTGCGCCGCTCGTGGAGGACCAGAACGCAACCTCTGCAATCGCAGACGCATGGATCCTCCAGATCTTCGGACCGAAGGACGACGGATCGCTGGCCGGCCAGACCGACGGCATGGCCGCAATGGCGCTCCATCAGTTCAACGACAGCTTCGTCCGGTCGCTGATGGGGATCTTTCGGACCGACCCGAACACGCCCGATGGGGGCATGCTGTCAAAGTTGAAGGAGAGGATCCAGACCTATGGCCTGGGGACAGCGGTCAACCCGATCCTGATGCTGCCGGCCCTGTCGCGGCTTGATCCCGGGACAAGCGTGGAGATCGGCTCCTTCCTCGCCCACGCAGCGGCGGAGGCCCCCGGCAGGTTGACGGTAGGCGCGATGTCGGAAGGACTGGCTCCTGAGTTGCGGTCTCTCGTGGAAAAGTTCGCTCAGTCCAAGGTCGATCCCGCGATCGCCGCTCTCTGGGAACTCGTCACGAAGATCGCGAAAGCGAGGGGCATCGCACGCGCAGGCGACAGGAGCACGGCGGTCGAACTCCTGAATGCGACGTTCCGACAGACCTTTGAAACCCCCACCTCGGCGGTCGGGAAGGCGCTCGCGATCGGCGAACTTGCCCGGGAGGTGATAGTCGCGGCGCAGGACGAGGATTTCGCGGACTCGATGTGCGATCTCTTTTTCCTTGTGTTCGAGGCCGCGTGGAGGGCGGATCCCGAGGCGTTCCGCGATCTCAGGTTCCGCAGTCAGTTTGATGAGGCGATCGCCGCGGTGGCGGGCCGGCGGTTGGAGCGGGAGAGGGTCGAGACAGAGCAGGATCTGCTGAGCCTGTCGGTTCTGCTGGACCTCCTGCGGGTGACCGACATGCCGTCGGTTCTCGGGCTTTCGGACGAGGCACCCTTCGAAACGCCGAACGCGGAACTGCGCGCAGGCTTTGCACTGCTCGGAAACACGCTGTCGCGCACCGTCGACGGGGTTGCCGAACGCTTCGGGACTGTGGCGGTCATCACGCACGACGTGACGCCGACGGAGGGGTTCCTGATACTCGTCACCGAGGACGGCATCGAGGTGGCGCGAAAGGACGCTGCTCTGGCGAAGGCTTTCGAAAACCTCGACGGCGCCATCGTCTATGCGCCTGAGGCCCCGCAGGAGGACAAGTCGGCCTTCGACCCCGTGCGCCGCCCCGCAGAAGCGGTCTGGCAGGCGCTTCCACCGGCCGTGCGCAACGCGATCGCTGGCGCGGATGTCCTTCACGTGGCGCCCGATTTTCGCAGCACCGACACGTCGGAACCATGGGAGATGATCCATGACGGGAAGGACTATCTTCTGAACTCGACCATCGTGATCCGGCATGGATCGCTGAGGCAGATGGCACGCACCTTCGACACGAGGTCTGCGCGAAGACGGAAGAACCGGGCGCTCATCGTGGCGGCCCTCACGGCATTCCGGAACGTCCCCTGCCGACCGCTGAGGGGGAACAGGAAAGCATCGGCACGCTTCTTCGAGACCGCAAAGTCGATGCGCCCGCGATCTCGGAGAGCCGGCTCGGCGCCGACTTCCTGACCGATCGCCTGCCGTGGGTCGACGCCGTCCACGTTGCGGCCCACGGCGAATGGGCTGTGGGCACCGAGTATCTTGTCCTCTCGCCGAAGGACCGCCTGACGGTCGACGATCTGCTCGCCCGGCATCGCCGGTCCGTGCCCTTCGTCTACCTGAATACCTGCGAGCTCGGCCGCACGCGATATGTCGGCGGCGGACAGGCACGGGGTCTGGCCTACACGCTCGCCGAACTCGGAGCGCCGGCTGTCGTGGCCAACACCGCAGCGGTGCTGGATGAAATGTCTGCCGAGGTTGCCGTTGCATTCTATGAACACGCGCTTGAACTTCCGGTGGGCGAGGCCCTTCTTGCGGCGCGCCGGGAGGCGACGAGGACGTGGCATCCGGCCCTCGTTTCAAGCGTCATTCTCTTCGGGGATGCCGATCACTCTATCTTTGGTGAGGAGGACGTCGACGAGCCCGATGTCGCGGGCGAGTTTCTCGACGCCTATTTCGACGGGCGGGATGCAGCGGCGCGTCTGAAGACGTTGGACGACGCCGACCTGATCGATGCGATCGTGAATGGTGGGCCGCGGGAGCGGGCGGCGCTCGATCTCGTCAATGGCTTCTCCAAGGTCACGCCCGAGACCCCCTATGAAGGCCGGATCGAAGAGATCGGCCATGCCATCGCCTTGGCGGACGAACTGCACCATCCCTGCGCCATGGCCATGCTTCGGTTCGTGCGCGCGTCGCACGCGATGGATGTCCCGGACGAAAGCAACACGAGGCGCTGGATCGACGATGCGATTGCCCATATCGACGCCGTGGACAACGGTAACAGGATCTGGGCGCAGGCCTTGACCAGGATGCGCGCGGCCGTGCGCCGGGATCGTATGGAAAAGCAGGGGCTGCAGGTGCAGCACCACGGCCCCCCTGACGATTCCGGAGTGCTCGACGCGGTGCTAGACATCAAGCTCGCGGTGGCACAGGCACAGGAGGAAGAGCGCCGGCCGGTCGAGCAACGGGATATCGAGGAGGATGTCGAAGACGTCCTCTGGAACGCCGTGGTCGCAGGCCACCCCAACCGCTTTGAAGATACCTCCGAGGCAAGCGACTACGCGGCGGTCGTGACGCGCAAGCTCGTAGCCATGGGTGCGTTCAAAGACACGGACTTCGAACGTGCGCACCCGATGATGACCGCGCTCCTCTGCTGGCTCTGGTCTCGCCAGGACACCACTTTCCTGTCTTCGGAAATGGTGAAGGGCCAGGCCGGCACGCTTGCCGTGATGGTAGCAGACATTGCAGACGGGGCGATCGCCGCGGGCGACGAGCCATGGCGGCAGGATGTCCTCGGCTTCGATTCCGAAGTGGCTGCTGTCCTCTCCGAGCTGGAGAAAGTGCCATGGGAGCGTGCGCACGAGGAAATCCCCCGACGTCTCGAGGCACTCGGTGCGCGAGCGGTGGCGATCCTTGACGAGGTGGCGAAGGCGTCGCCCGATGCCCTCGCCTGGTCCGCCGCATACGTCTCGGGTGTCCTTGCGACGCGCAACCGCTTCTCTGTGCTCGAGTGCGAGGACTATCTCTACGAAGGGATGGTGGCTGCGCACCGAAGCGTGGACGGGGGCAACGAGGGTCGCTTCTGGCGCTACCTCATGGATGGCTTCAGGACAGTGCGCGAGAAGGAGCCGGACGAACTGGAGCGGTGGCGGATGGAAGGTCTCGCAGCGCGCGCGCCCGATAGTGACGAAGAGGACGATGACAACGACATGGAGGGTGCGATGACCGACGGGGAAGAAGATGAAAGCGATTTGGAGGGCGTTGAACCGGAAAGCAAAGCGGCCGGTCCAAAGCTCAGCCGCGAGGAACGTGAGGCCCGGATCCGGGACCTTCTCGATCAGCCGCCCACCGGGATCGACAACCTTCCGGAGGGTTTGCTGGCCCTGATCATCGACGAGAGCTACCTGCCTGTCCTCGAGGAAAGCCTCGATGCTGACGCCCCGCTCACGATGATCTGCAACGCGGTAAAGGCGATCGCACTCTGCGCGGACTGGGGATGGGATCATCGCGAGATCGTCTCGCCCGACACCTCGATACCTCGGCTGGTTGCGCTCTACGAGGCGACAGGGAGCCGGCGGGTTCGCCTCCACGTCATCGACGCGCTCTTCAACTTCGCGCCAACCGACCTCCCGCTTTCTTTCCTGATCGACCGGCTGGCCAAGGATCCTGTCCCGCTGAAGGCGAGGATCCTTGCGAGCATGCAGTTCATTCTCGATCGCCCCTATCTCAAGGACACGATTCACGAGGGCGTGCTCCCGCTGCTCCATAGCTTCTGCAAGGAACCGCTCAGAACCAGTGTCTACACGGAAGAAATGATGGGAGAGATGGACTACCGCCACTGGGTCTTCCGGTGCATACGCGCCGTGGGGACGAGAGCTCGGTCCCGATCATAGAAGAATACCTGGACACGCACGACTGGCCGATCGATACGCTCGCCGAGGCCGCTCACGCGCACTGGCAGATCACGCATTCGCTGAAGTACCTGTCGGTTCTCAGGGAAGCGAAGAAACAAGGTGCGGCGGGCAACACCGAAAGTGCGCTGAAGGAGATGGAAAAGCTCTCCCGGGGGCAGAAAGGCAAGACGACCGCACGGAAGACCGGCGACCACCGCAAACCAACGGCACCGCACTAGCAGCTGCAGGGTTCGCTGAGAGCTGCCTTACCCGCTGGTCGCACCCACCGGGCTAGTCGTGATTGGCGACCACCGGGACTGTCGCCTCGTCCGGAGCGCGGGTTTCGGTCTGCCGGGCGGCGGAGACGAGGCGACGCTGCGCGCGGATCGCGTTCCATTGCTGGTCGATCAGGACGCCAATGAGGATCACGCCACCCATAACGGCGAAATTCAGCGACGAGGGGATGCCAAGCAGATTGACGAGGTTCTGCAACTCCTGGAGCAGCACCGTTCCGAGCACGACGCCAACGATCGATCCCTCGCCGCCGCGCAGCGAAAAGCCGCCGAGCACGGCGGCGGCAATCGCGTAGAGTTCATAGAACTGCCCATGGCTCGCCGGCGAGATCGAGCGTGTGTACATGGCGAAATAGATCGCCGAAAGCGCCGTCAGCAGTCCGCAGATAATATAGGCCGACATCACCATCCGGCCGGTGCGGATACCGGAATAGCGGGCCGCCTCCTCGTTCTTGCCGATTGCGTAAAGATATCGCCCAAAGACGGAGCGATGCAGCACCACCCACATGACCACGGAAATGATGACGAGCGCGATGAAGGTATTGGGAACGCCGTAGAACCGCCCGGCGGTCAGGAATTCAAGGTCCGGAAAATTTTGGCCGAATGCAAAACCCGCCGTTCCGTCGGCCGTGTAGAAGCGCGCCGCCCCGCGATAGATCAGGAGGCCGCAGAGGGTGACGACGAAGGGTTGCAGGTTCAGCCGGGTGATCAGCCAGCCGTGAATGGCACCGATAACCGCGCCGAGCACCAGGATGAGTGGCAGCGCCAGCATCCATGACATGTCCTGGACCGCGATGAAATCGATGAACAGCACGCCGAGAAGCGCGACGAGCGAACCCACGGAAAGTTCGATGCCGCCGGTAATGATGACGAAGGCCTGGCCGATTGACAGGATGCCGAAGAGGCCGATCAGGTTGGCGGTATTCGCCAGGTTGATGGGCAGTAGGAAGCGCGGGTTTATGATGGCGACGACGATGCCGACGACGACGATCAAAATCAGCAGTCCGAGATCTTTCTTGATCATTCGAGATCCATTCCCCGATACCTGACTATATGGCCGCAGCCGCCTATTTTACGCGTTTGCCGACGGCAAGCAAAAGCACGCTTTCCTGACTGAACTCGTCTTCATCGAGAATACCGGCGATCTGGCCCTCATGCATCACGGCAATGCGGTCGGAAACGCCGATCACCTCTTCCATGTCGCTCGAGATCATCAGGATCGCGACACCCGCATCGGCAAGCGCCCGCATCAGCCCGTAGATCTCGTTCTTCGCGCCGATATCGATGCCGCGTGTCGGTTCGTCGAAGATCATCACCTTCGGCCTCATCGACAGCCATTTGGCAAGCACCACCTTCTGCTGGTTGCCGCCGGACAGAGTGCCGGTGCGGGTCGAAACGGATGGCGCCTTGATGCCGAGGCGAACACGCTGCTTCTCGGCCGCCGCCGTCTCCCGCTCGGCGGAAAGCATGAAGTGGCTGGCGAGCATGGGGAGATCGGCAAGGCTTATGTTCTGGGCGATCGGGAAATCGAGAAGAATGCCGTTGCGCTTGCGATCCTCCGGCACGAGGAAAATGCCGCGAGCAACGGCGTCCCGCGCTGACCGGATCGCCACTTCCTGTCCGTCCTGCAGAACAGTTCCGCCGTAACTCCGGTCGATGCCGAAGAGTACCCTTGCGAGCTCCGTGCGGCCCGAGCCGACGAGACCCGCAAGCCCCATGATTTCTCCATACCTGATTTCAAGATCAACGGGGTGGCCGGGATAGGCCGCAGTGCGCACGCCGCTTGCCTTCAGCGCAACGGAACCGGGCAAGCGCTGCGGCTTTGCCGTCCGGGCCGCAAGCACCCGGCCGATCATCAGCTTGACCATCTGGTCGTGGCCGATGTCCTTCCTGGCGAGCGTGCCCACAAGCGCGCCATCTCGAAGTACGACGACCCGGTCGGCCACACGCTCGACCTCGTGGAGGCGATGCGAGATGAAAATGACGCTTATTCCATCCGCCTTCAGCGATTTGATGATGCTGAGCAGCCGCTCGGTTTCCGCCAGTGGGAGGCTGGAAGTGGGCTCGTCGAAGATGACGAGCCTCGCGTTGATGGACAGCGCCTTGGCGATTTCCACCATCTGCTGCTCGGCGAGCGAAAGCGACGCCACGGGTGTGTCGGCGGAAAAATGCGCGCCCACACGCTTCAGGAGCGGCTTCACCATGTCCCTTAGCCGATCGCGATCGACGAGCTTGAAAGGTCCCGCCTTGAGCGGTTCGCGCCCCAGGAAGATATTGGCGGCGACGTCGAGATTCTCAAAGAGATTGAGTTCCTGATGCACGAAGGCGATGCCGGACGCGATGCTCGATTCTACAGTGAGGTAACGAAGCTCTGCTCCGTCCAGCAGGATCGTGCCCCGATCGGGTGCGATCACGCCGCCGAGAATTTTCATCAACGTCGATTTTCCAGCCCCGTTTTCGCCGACAAGGCCTATGACCTCGCCTCGCACGATCTCCATCGAGAGATCATCGAGGGCAACGACGCCTGGATAGGTCTTGCCAACGCCGGAAAGGGAAAGGAACGGCGTTGGGCGCGCGTCCGGTGACGGAATGTCGGGGCTATGATTCATCGCCTGCCCATCAAAATACTGTCGGCGTGCTCCTTTCGCGGCAGCGGCGAGTGCCGCCGCCGCGAAGGCAGGTTATTTACCAGCCATGGCCTTCAGGTTGGCAGCATACTTGTCCACGTCATCCTTGCCGATGATCACGGTGGGGATGATGATCAGGCCGTCGGCGGGAACGCCTGACTTGTCCCCCTTGAGGTAAGCGGCCATGAGTTTCATACCCTGGTAGGCCCATTCGAACGGCTGCTGTACGACGGTCGCGGCGACAGTGCCTTCCTTGACGCCGCCGAGCGTGATCGGGTCGTCATCAAAGCCGACGACGGTGATCTGGCCAAGTTTGCCTGCGTCGCGCAGCGCCTCGTAGATGCGCGGGGTGTTGTAGGAGTAGAAGCCGACCATGCAGGTCAGGTCGGGGTTCGCCACCAGCGCGTCCTCGACGTTCTTCTTGGCGCGGGTCTGGTCGATATCGTCACCGCGGACATCGACAAGCTCGATCTTGGTGCCCTTGAGCCCCTCCTTCATGCCTTCGATGCGTTCGCGGGCATTATCGGCGCCCAGCAGACCGACGAAGCCCATGCACTTGCCGCCATCCGGCATCGCCTTCTTGGCGATCTCGGCGGCCTGCTTGCCGGCGTCGACGTTCGAGGAACCGATATAGGCGACGCGGTTGGTCTTCGGTGCGTCGCTGTCGGTGGTGAAGAGAGCCGTCTGCGAACCGATCTTGTTGAGGCCGTCCGTCTGGGTCTTGGGATCGACGGCGGAAACCATGATCCCCTTGACGCCGGCGCTGACGAGGTCCTCCATGAGACGCTGCTGAATGGCGACAGCCGCCTGCTCAGGATACTTCAGCTCCATGATGTAGTCAGGCATTTCGCCCTGCGCCTTCTTCACCCCCGCCTCGGCGGCTTTCCAGAAGTCGGACGCGCCGTTGACGACGAATGCGAGTGTCGGCTTGTCGTCGGCATGGGATGCAGCCAACGGTGCCGCACTCAGCACCAACCCGGCAATGAACAAGGCTGCATTCTTACGTTTCAGCTGTTTCATGATACGCCTCCCGAGGGCCGCGGTTGCGAGGGCCCGTTCGCGACTTGCGGCCGGCCGGATGCGCGCCCCCTCCAAGGGCTCGTCGTCGAGCGACGTGTGGCATGGGTGCCGATCGCTCCTCGACGGTATACCAGAATCTTAATTAGTAAATAGTACTATGAATGTAGATCCGAACATGTTGAGGCCGGTCAATCCGCCCGCGGCGGCGCACAAGGCCTGCGCCCCGGCCTCAGGCGACGGACCATCCACCGTCCACCAGCAGGTTCGCGCCGGTGATCAGGCTCGCAGCAGGTGAAGCAAGGAAGACGACCGCACCCACCACATCATCGGTTTCCCCGATCCGGCCGAGCGGAATGTGATCGAGCGTGGCCTTGCGGTTGTCGGCATCGGATAGAAAAGGGGCTGTACCATCCGTGTGGATGAACGTCGGCGATACGGTATTCACGGTGACGTTGTAGCGTGCCCATTCGGCTGCAAGGCAGCGCGTGAGATGATTGATAGCCGCCGTGCTCATGCAATAGATTGCCTCGCCGCGCAGCGCCACCGTACCGGCCTGCGAGCTGATGCTGATGATCCGGCCCCCATTGCACCCGATCATGTGACGGCCAACCGCCTGCGTCATCAGGAAGGTGCCCTTGATGTTGACATCGAGTATCGCGTCGAGGTCCTTCTCCTCCACGAGTTCCGCGAGATTGCCCGGAGCCACCCCGACATTGTTGACGAGGACGTCGATCCGACCGAACGTGGCAAGCGCCGCGTCGACGGCTTGCGCGATATGGACCTTGTTGGGAATGTCCAGTTCGACGGGAAGAACTCTTCGTCCCGCGCCCTCGAGTTCGGCGACGAGGCCCGCCGACGCTGCGACATCGCGGACGCCCAGGACAATATCGGAGCCCGCTGCGGCACAGGCAAGTGCGCAAGCCCGACCGATGCCACGGCTCGCGCCGGTCACCAAAGTCACCTTGCCCTCAAGGCTGAAGTTCGGCGCAGTGTTCTGCATCGTGATACCTCCCTCGACGAAGCTCATTTATGGCAGTGTCGGCGTACGGATGCCAGTTCTTCCGAGCATGCTTGGGGCGTCCCCTTGACCAGTGGCCGATCCCACCGGCGTCGGTGGATTGTACAAAGTTTGGGTTGACCGCATTCGAGGGCAAGGTGACACTCCAACCCTCAGCAAGGGAGGAGAAGAAACGATGGACGAGCCAGACCGGTGGCGCCACATGGCCAGCGCGCCGAAAGACGGCAGTCGGATCCTCGTCACCATCCGCCCATCCGAACAGGGGCCGGCGGAAGTTGACCTCGCATATTGGTCGAATGGCGATCGGTTCGGCGCAGAAGGCTGGCGTGCCTCCGATTCCTCCCCAGGCCGTATCATTGCATATGCCGAGCCGGAGCTGAGGTGCTGGATGCCGATGCCATCGGTTGGCCGCGCCTTCACGCCCGCTCCCTGGGAAGGCGAAGACGCCGAGGAACTCGACGGGTCGGGAATCTAGCGCGCCTTCCCCTTGCCAGAACACCAGCCTATGGATCAGCACTCGAGCAGTGTGTCGTGATCACGAGGGCAGCCGCGACGCGCTCTAGGAGCGGTCTCGGGGCCTGATCGGAATTGACCACGGCGAGCCGTAAGGTTCGCCGCTTGGGCATTTCCGGGACGATTGGACTTCCCCGCAATGCCGGCAGGCAACAGCGGCCGGCAGGAGCAATCTTGCCCGGTCAGCGCGCACCACGCACAAAGCTCTCGCCAAGTGCCTGTGGCAGGCTCGCCTTCCGCCCGGCGACGAGCAACACCAACATCACCATCGCAAATGGCAGCATCTGAATGACGTCGGTTGGCACGTTGACGCCCGCGACCTGAAATGCCGTGGCCAGCGAAAGGCTCGCGCCGAACAGGAGGGCTCCTCCGAGGACCCAGAGCGGACGACCGCGCGCCAGCATGGCAAGGACGATGGCGATGAAACCGTTGCCGTGGCTCATGAACGGGATGAAGACCCCCGCGACCGCGACCGACATGAATGCGCCGCCGAGCCCCGCCAGCGCGCCTGCCGTCAGGACGGCGATGCTGCGCGTGCGCACAACGTCCACGCCCATCGCGTCAAGTGCGGCCGGCTTGTCCCCTGCGGCCTGCAGGACGGAGCCGAGATGGGTCATGCGGTATATCCAGGCGAACAGCGCGACACAGGCTATCGCCAGATAGACGATCGGGTTGTGGTTGAAGAGAATGGGCCCGACGACGGGGATCTCCGAAAGCGGCCATATCGGCCATTTCGAGACGCCGTCCAGGCGCGGATAGCTGCGGGAAAATTGCACGAAGTGCAGGAGCGCGGTGAGACCCTGCACCGCAAGGGTCAAGGCGATGCCGATCACGATCTGGTTGAGACCCAGGCGCACGCAGAACAGCACCATGAAGGCTGCAATGAAGGCGCCGCCCGCGGCGCCGCCGATGAACCCCAGCCCCGCGGAGCCGCTGGCCCAGGCCGCAAGAAAGCCGGCATAGGCTCCAGCGAGAATCATGCCCTCAAGGCCGATGTTGAGCACGCCTGCCTTTTCGGAGAGCTGCTCCCCGAGGCCCGCCAGCAGAAGCGGAGTTCCCGCCGCAATTGCTCCGAGAAACAGAGTGATGACGAAACTTTCGGTGAATAGCGACATGTACTGACCTTTTACTCAGAGCTTTGCCCGGTACTGCCGGTGCTTGTCCATGTATTCCGCGAGCGCCAGGGTGATCAGCAGCAGCGCGACGATGACGAGCGAGAAAAAGCTCGGCACCCCGAGCCGCCGGGCGGCGCTCTCGCTACCGATGGTGAGCGCGGAAAACAGGAACACATAGGCGATGGAGCCGAAGCCGTTCAGACGGGCCAGGAAAACCAGCGGCACGACAGTCAGGCTGTAGGCCGGGTTCCAATCGGCGCGTACATTGCCCTGGGTGCCCAGAATGTCCACGGCGCCCGACAGCCCCGCCAGACCCGCCGAAATGGCGAACACCGCTATGGTCAGCTTCGGCACCGACAGGCCTGCATGAACCGCGGCGCGCGGGTTGGCCCCCACGACACGCAGCTTCATGCCGAAGGAGGTGCGCGTCATCATCAGATGCACCGCGACGATGACGACGAGGCCGATGATCAGGCCGGACGAAACCGTCGTGTCGAAGAGTTTCGGCAGGCGCGCGTCCACCGGCAGCGTACGGGTCTGCGGCGTCGTCGTGGCCGGGTCGAGGAAGGCGAGCTTGACCAGCACATTGGCGAGCGACACGCCGAGAAAGCTCATCATGAGCGTCGTGATGATCTCGTTGATGCCGTGCCAGGCTTTCAGGAGGGCCGGCACCACGCCCCACAGCGCCCCGATCACAACACCGACGATCAGTCCGATCAGCAGGTTGAGCCAGATCGGCACGCCGGAATCGAACATCAGAGGGGTCGTCGCGGCCACGATGACGGCTGCCAGCAGGAACTGCCCATCGCCGCCGAGATTCCAGATACCCGCCCGGAACGCGACAATGAGGCTGGCCGCAATCAGGAGAAACGGTCCCATTCTTGTCAGCGTCGCCGCCAGGCCGGAAGGCGACAGAATGGCGCGCTCGACCACATAGACGTAGTAGCTCAACGGGTTGACGCCCATCGCCAGAAGAATGAGTCCGCCGAGCGCGAGGGCGGCGACGAGCGGCGCGAGGCTGACGCCCAGCATCCTGCCCCATGCCGGAAGAACACTTCGCCCGGAGGAATTTTCCATGCTGACGGCGTTGGCTTGTGGATCGCTCATTCTTCTTCTCCGGTACTCATCAGACGGCCGATCGCATCGCGCGCTCCTGCTCCATTCTGAACCGCGCCCAGCAATTTGCCCCTGTCGATGACGGTGATCCGGTCTGCAAGTTCCAGGAGCTCGTCGAGATCGGTGGAAATCAGCAGGACCGCCTTGCCGGCATCGGCGGCGTCGCGGATGCGCTGGCGTGTGGCACGAATATTCTTCACGTCGAGACCATAAGTCGGCTTGGCGAAGATCACCGCCTCAGCCGCGCCTGTCAGTTCGCGGGCCAGCAGGACTTTCTGGATATTGCCGCCCGAAAGCGTTCCCACCGGTGTTTGAATATCGGGCGTGCGAATATCGAAACTGCGAACATGTTCGGCAGCCTGCGCATTGATCGCCTTCGGCTTTTCCAGGCCCCGGCGCCAGAAGGGCGCGGCGCCGATATCCTTCAGCAGAAAATTGGTGGCGACCGCGAAGGCGCCCACCGTTCCTTCGCCGAGGCGATCGTCGGTCACATAGCGCAGCCCCGCGATGCGGCGCGCACCGACAGGCAAAGTCCCGATCTCCGTGTCGTGCAGCCTTACGCTGCCCGACGAGGGTGTCTGGCCCGAGAGAGCCTCGGCGAGTTCCTTCTGACCGTTGCCATCGATCCCGCGATGCCCAGGATTTCTCCCGAGCGCAGGGTGAAGGAGATCGCGTTCAACGGGATACGCCCTGCCCCGGAGCTGAGATTCGCGACTTCCAGGACGACCGGTCCGAGATCCCGCGGCGCGCGCGGCTGATCGTTGCCGTTGCCGACCGCCGATTGACCGAACATCAGCCCGATGATGTTGGCCGTGTTCTGTTCGTCCGATTGTGCCCGAAGCTCCTGCGGGCTGATGGCCCCTGCATTCCGACCGAGTCGCAGGACCGAAATCCGGTCACCATAGGCCAGCGCCTCGTTCAGCTTGTGCGTGATGAAAATGACCGCGAGCCCGCCGGCCGCGAGCCGGCGCATCAATTCGCCGAGAGCGACCGCCTCGTGCGGGGTCAGCATGGCGGTGGCTTCATCGAGGATCAGACAGCGGCTGCCGCGCATCAGCGCCCGCAGTATTTCGACCTGCTGGCGCTCGCCGAGCGAAAGGCTCGAGACGAGGGCGAAGGGATCGACCCTCAGGCCCACGCGTTCCGCGGTTTCATGAATGCGCTTGGCGACGCCGCTTCGATCCGGCTTGCGCCACCAGACGCCATCGAGTGTGAAATTGTCCACGACCGTCAGGCTCGGCACCAGCATGGAATGCTGAAAGACCGTGCCTATTCCCAAGGACAGGGCCTGACGGGGGGAGGTTATGGTGACGGCCGCCTCATCGACCTCGATCGCCCCTTCATCCGGCTGCTGCAGGCCCGAGAGCATACCGACAAGGGTGGATTTTCCGGCGCCATTTTCGCCGAGCAGAACATGCACTTCGCCGGGCCAGATATCGATGTTGACGTTATTGTTGGCGATGACGCCGGGAAAACGTTTGGTTACGCCGCGCAGACCGATGAACGGCCTCGCGGACGCATGTGACGGAGAGGCTGCCGCCTCGATTGTCGCCTGCATCTCATTATCCTTCATGGAACGTCCATCTCGCCGCATGCCCGGAGCATGCGGCGAGACAGCTATCGGAGCAGGATGGCTCAGTCGGCGCTGACGGTCTTTACCAGCGCGTGAACGCTGTCAGCGTCGAACTTGGGCTCGACCTTGATCTTGCCGGAGACGACGTCCGCCCGAAGCGCTTCGATTTCGGCCCAGATGTTGTCGGGAACGTTAGCCGTCTTCAGCAGACGCAGGCTGCCGTCATCGAGCTTGATGTTGTAGTTCTGGCTACCGAACTTCCCGTCCTTGAGATCCTTGATCATCGCGCCATAGACCGGCGTCAGATCCCAGATGACCGACGACAGCAGGTGGCCCTTGTCGATGGACGTTTTGTCACCGATCACGTCGATGAAATAGGCTTTTCCGCCGTCGGTGGCAGGCGTGGTTTCCACGGCCTGCAACATGCCGAAGCTCGAGCCGTTGCCCTGGCCGAAGATGATATCCGCACCCGAAGCGATGACCGTTTCGGTTACGCGCTTGCCGCCGGCCGCATCCGCATAGGCAGCCGGTCCGATAACCGCGTAGCGAACTTCGACCGCCGGGTTTTCCGCCTTCACGCCCTGGGCGAAGGCGACCGACATGTTGTTCCACGACGGCGGTTCGCCCGAGACGACGATGCCGACGACCTTGGTGCGGGACATCTTGGCAGCCAGGCGGCCGGCAAGGTAGGAGCCGTCGCTGCCCGCTGCGGTGTAGTCGGCAACCTTGCCGGCGGCCAGCTTGTCGGGGCTATCGACGATTGCGACCGGGACGCCCAGTTCTTCGCCGATTTCCGGTGCAGCGGTGTTGTAGCCGGAGGCATGGGCGATGAGGAGGTCGGCACCGTCTTCGGCCAACTCGCGCAGGGTGGGACGCACGTCCCCGTAGCCGAGATTTTCGGCGACGATCACCTTGACGCCTGCAGCTTCCCCGGCGGCCTTGGCGGCATCCACGCCCTGCTGGTTCCAGCCCATGTCGGTGCCCATCTCCGGAGCCAGGATCGCGATAGAATCCAGATCTTCGGCCGATGCGAATCCAGCAACACCTCCGCAGATTGCCAGTGCAATTGCGAAACGGCTGACGGACGACTTAATATTTATCCTCATTTTATTGTTCCCATTTTCGATTGTTGTTGACCACTATTTGAAGTCTGTTTAAATTTTACTTGAAAGTAAAATCGAAAAACTGGATTTGATATGAGACTTCACCTCCTTTTTATTTCCGCCTCTCTTGCCATGGCTTGTTCCGCAACGGCCTCCGCAGCCACACAATCGCTGGACTTCGCGGTTGAGAATACGGGCGAGACAACGTTGGCCTGCAGCGCCGCCATCGCACACTGGTTTTCCGCCGATCTCGGAGAAATCGCTCCCGGCGCAAATCTTTCGTTCAGCCTCGGTATCGATGTTGATTCCGGCACCGTTTTCCAGATGAATGCGGTCGGCAACAAAATGGCGGTGCAGCGAGTCTGGTGTGGCCACAAGGGCGACGACTGGCGAACGAGAGAAGAGATACCGCTGGAACGCCGGGCTGGCGTGGTTCCCGAGGCGGTGCACCTGCGCTGCGCGGCAGAAGGGGACAAGACCCGCTGCTCGGCGCCGTAGCCGCCTTCGCGGCGCGGTGTCCGCCGTCTTGCGTCGCGCGACAAGCGACCGCCCTTTTCGTCTGGGGCGGGGTGGCAGCGCAAGAAATCAAAGATTGCCTGGAAACCCATAGCCATGTTCTCGATTGACAGCGTGAGAATACGATAGCATGATCATACCGTAATACAATAATGAAAAAACTTGATCGACGCGAATTTTGGAGTTCGCGACATACCACGATGATTTTAAAAGGAAATTTTGTAAATCATCGTCGCTGCATTCGAGAGGAAACAGGAAATGCGTACTGCAATTGTCACCGGGGCCAGCCGCGGATTGGGGCGGGCTTTCGCGATAGGACTGGCGAAGGACGGGTTCGCGCTGAGCCTTTGCGCACGCGATGCGGCCGCACTGGAAGAAACCGCCGAAATGGCCCGCGCCGCCGGCTCGCCCAAAGTCGTCATCATCGCCGCCGATCTTTCAAAGTCTGGCGTTGCCGAGGAGATCGTCAGCGAGACGCTTGAGGCGACCGGTCGCATCGACGCGTTGATCAACAATGCCGGCGCGACCAAGCGCGGCGACTTCCTCACCCTGACGGAGGAGGATTTTCAGGAAGGCTTCGCACTCAAGTTCCATGCGACGGTGCGTTTCTGCAGGGCGGCCTGGCCGGCGCTTTCCGAAAGCAAGGGTGTGATCGTCAACATTTCCGGCGTCGGCGCGCATACGCCCGAACCGGACTTCACCATCGGCGGCTCGGTCAATTCCGCACTGATCAATTTCACCAAGGCGATCGCGAAGCGCGCGCGCAACACCGGGATGAGGATCAATACGCTCTGCCCCGGCCATATCGTCACGGACCGGCTTGCCCGGCGCATTGAAACCCTTGCCCGCGAACGGAATATTTCACTTGAGGCCGCACGCGAGGAAATGCGCCTGGATCATGGCATCCAGCGCTTTGCCGATCCCGAGGAAGTGGCAAACGTCGTCCGGTTTCTCTGCAGCCCTGCGGCTTCCTATGTCCATGGGACAGTGATCAACGTGGATGGCGGAGCCACGCCGGGGATCTGATCCCCGGCTCTCGGACGGTTCTTAGGAAGTAGTTTAAGGAGGGGCCGGCCTGCTCGAACAGAGCAGGCGGATCGCTCTGAAACCGGCGCCGTCTTGCTCGGGCGCCATACGATATCCTTCGTCTGCCGCGTCGGAGCACTTCGGCCGGGCCTTGAAGGTCCGAGCCGAACCGGTCGGTCAGTTCTCGCCTTCTTCGGCCAGGCGCTCACGCAGAATGGCAATCGCCGTCTTTCCCGCGTTCATCACATGGCGTGCCGCCGCCTTGCGGGCTTCCTTGCCTCGCCGGGCGGCCAGGTGGCCAACCACTTCCTCGAGTTCTTCAAGGCTTTCGCGCGTTCTGCCGGGCGCACCGAGCGATGTTGCGCGCAACACCATGACCCGCGCATTCAGCGAAGACAGCGTATGCCCCAGCGCCTCGTTATGGGCGCCGAAGATCAGGCAATCGTAAAAGGCATTCTTCGCGGTCAGACGCTCCAGCGGATCCGTGATCTGCTCCCCGCGCTTCAGAACCTCGAAAGCCGCCTTCAGCGCCTCGATATCGCCATCGGTCGCATTGCGGGCAAACAGTTCGCAGGCCAGGCCCTCGAGCTCGACGCGCACCTGATAGATGCCTTCGGCCTGCTCCGGCATGAGGCGCGCTACAATCGGTCCGCGATGCGGCACGACCTGTACGAGGCCTTCGCTTTCCAGCTGGCGAAGTGCTTCGCGAACGGCCGTTCGGCTGACGCCGGTCATTTCGCAGAGATCTCGCTCCGTGATGCGCTCTCCAGCCTTGAAATAGCCGATCGCGATCGAATTGCGGATGCTTTCGGTTACGCTGTGGCGGACCGGGGCTGCAGCCTTAACCACTTTAAAATCAATGGGTGGGGTTCTCCCATGCATAGGCTTGACCATCCGTTTTCTCCCCGCTTGCGATACGGGTTCGATAATACCGTATTATTATACGGGAAACGCCTGTTTTGAAAGCGCTAGATTACACTCGGTGCCTGTTTGGGATGCAAAGTCGTACTCTTTCTGACACGTGCTTGCGAATATTATAGCCGCTTTTGTTCGTTCGCCCTGATCTTGCGCCCGTTAACAGGATCGGCGCGCATGGTGTCAGGGACGGTTGGAAAGAAGCGAGGATCCGAAGCAGATCCAGATGAACCAAGATCAGAAAGACCTGGACATCGTGGCGATCCGACTCGAAGAAAGAATCACACTATGACGACACGGATCGACAACGGCAACTGGTTGTGCCGAAAGAACGTAAGCGCCTCCGTCTCCTGGTCAATTCACAGAGTTGCTCGCGATTGTATATCTTTATCTTGATGCCGAACGAGTCTTCTTGTCGCCTGAGGTGTGGTGCCCGTCCACATCCTTCCGGAAAAGAGTTTCATTTCCGGAAGGATGGGAATTCCTGCCTTTAGGAACGAAACATCATGGTTATGCCTCGTCTATGACAGACATTGCTTGGGCCACGCCGGCCCCGACATCAATTCCCTTTGCGCCGGCGGCCTTCAGTCCACCCGCGATGGCCGCGACTGATATGAGCGAATAGGTCGGCCGCGCTGTCGGTCCCATGTGGCCGATGCGTGTCAGCTTGCCGAGCGTCTCGGCCCGGCCTGACGAGAACACCACGCCGTATCGCTCGCGAATGGACGCGCGCAGCTTCGCTTCGTCGATACCCTCGGGGATGGCGACTGCCGTGCAGGTCGGCGAGGAAATCGCTTCGCTTGCGGCCCACAGCTTGAGGCCTGCGGCCTGTATGCCTGCCCGGCACGCCTTGGCCGTCAGCGCATGGCGCGCCCAGACCGCCTCCTCGCCTTCCTCCAAATAGAGATCGAGTGCCGCATCGAGTGCATTGATCTCCGAGACAGAGGGTGTGAACGGGAACGGTTGGCCGGCCTCATGGGCGCGCTTCCAGTCGCTGATCGACAGGATCGAAGCACGTGGCGCATCGGGATTGGCCGCGATCTTCTCCCAGGCCGCTTCGCTGACATGCAGGAGAGACAGTCCCGGCGGGCAGCCGAGGCACTTGTTCGGGCCTGTCACGAAGATGTCGGCACAGGAGGTTTCAGGAAGGACCTCCATTCCCCCGAAGGCCGAGACGGAATCCACGATGAGGAATTTTCCGGCTGCCCTCACGACCGCGCCGATCTCCGCCACCGGATTGACGGTGCCCGACGGCGTATCGTGGTGGCAAAGCGACACGACTGCGATATCCGGGCGCTTCTTCAGCATGTCGGCGACGGCGTCGGCAGTCAGCGCCTCGTTGTAGGGCACTTCCAGTTCCACCAGTTCCTTTGCATAGCGCGCTGCCCAATAGCCGAAGCCCTTCCCGTAGACGCCTGAAACGAGATTGAGCACCACGTCATTCTTCGCGATCAGCGAGGCGGCGGCGGCTTCCAGCCCCAGAACCGGTTCGCCCTGCAGGATCACCGGCGGCGTTTTGGTGTGGAAGGCCCGCTGGACCTTGGCATTCACGGCCTCGTAGTGGGCGAGGAAGGCCGGATCATAGTCGTAGAGCACCGGCCGGGACAGCGCCCGTAGCACGGCCGGATAGGCATCGACCGGGCCGGTCGTCAGCGTGAAGATGGGATCTGCGAATGTCGTGCTGCTCATGACGGTGATTCCCCCTGTTCGTCACGATAATTGGTCTGTGTTGCGCGCAGGAAGGCTGCGCCATCGGCCGCGCCCTCGATGTTTGCAAGGGCGGCAATCAGCGCGTCGCCATCCAGCGGGAGGCGACGCCATTCTATCTGCGTGCGAAATTTTCCGGCGAGGTCGGCATCGCTCATCGGGTGATCGAGCCCGCCCGCGGCGGCGGCCACATGGTGCAAGACCGCGCTTCCGTCGGTCAGGCGCAGGCGGACCTCCACGGCGTCCAGTCGATAGGTGGGATCGTCGCGGAAGAGGAGCTTGTCGCCGAAGGCCCGCAGTTGCGGATCGGCAACCGCCTCGTCGGAAAAGGCTGCCAGATCGGCTCGGCCGCGCAGCAGGCTGACCGCGACCGCGTGCTGGGCGCTGACCTGCGCCAGCCTGCCCGAGGTCACGCCCGGCCGATCCGTGCGCTGGCGCAGGAGCGGATGCCCGGTAAGTTCCACCGAAGCGATATCGGCCGCGTCGAAGCCACCCCTGGCATGGAGGGCCAGGCAGGCCTCGATCACGGGGTTGAGCACGACGCCGCAAGGATAGGGCTTGAAGGTGTTGTTCAGGATCTCCCAGCGCGTGCCGAGTTCTCCGGTCAGCGCGGCATGGTCTGGCGCATCGGAATGAAGGGCAAGAAATCCGCGTTGGCCCTCGAGCGGCGCTTCGGGGCCGGTATACCCATCCGCCGCCAGCAGCGCCGCCATCAGGCCGCCCCGCGCAGCTTGGCCGACCGAGAGGCTTTTCGACATGGTGCCCAGCGTCTCGACCGACCCCGCCCCCTGCGCCAGCGCGTGTCCCAGAGCGTCGACGAGCTGCTGGGGAGACAAGCCCAGGAGCCGTCCTGCCGCCATGGCGGCACCGAAGACGCCGCAGGTCGATGTGATATGCCAGCCGCGCGCATAGTGGACCGGATGAACCGCATTCCCCAGCCGGCAGGTGATCTCCATGCCGAGCACGAGCGCTTCGATCAGCGCATCTCCGCCGACCGGGCGCCCCCTGGATGCCAGTGTCTCCGCCAGCGCCAGGAGAGCGGGCGCGACGGGTGCCGAAGGGTGGATCACCGTCGGGATATGCGTGTCGTCGTTGTCGAAGATGTTGGCCGAAGCCGCATTGATATAGGCGGCCCAGAGCATGTCGCCCCGCTCCGGCCGACCGATCAGCGTTGCCGTCGCCGGACCGGAAAAGACCGGTAGCAGGGCCGCCAGTTTGTCGATCGCCGTTTCGCCCGAACCGCCGATGGCCGTGCCGACCATGTTGAGCAGGGAACGTCGCCCGGCCGCGCGTACCCCCTCGGGCAGCGCAGGCGGACGATGTACGAATTCGGCGAGCGTGGCGCTGAGATCGGCCATGTCAGGCGCCGGCGGCCTTGCCGCGCACCTCGGCGCCGGCCCACTGTTCGAGCGGGCGGATGATCGCGGTCATGTCTGCCTCCGGACCAAGGTCGGCCTTGGTAATCGAGAAGAGCATGCGCACGGCGTTGCCGACCAGCATCGGCACGCCGAGCCGATCCGCCTCTTCAAGGCAAAGCCTGATGTCCTTGAGCGACAGTCCGATAGCGAAGCCGAAATCAAAGCTGCGGGGAAGAACAAAGCGCGGAATCTTGTCGACGCTCGCCGACGTGCGGCCGGAGCCCGCATTGAGCACTTCGATCATGACGTCGGCATCGAGGCCCGCCTTGGCACCCATCACCATCGCTTCCGAAGTGATCGCCAGCGCGGCGGCCGAGCAAATGTTGTTGATGAGCTTCATCACCTGGGCCTTTCCGGGCTCCTCGGCGACGCGGATCACCTTGCCGAGCGCAAGAAGCATTGGCTCCACCACCGCAAAATGCGCGGATGGCCCGGCGGCCATGAGGGCCAGGGTGCCCTTCGTCGCGCCTGCGACGCCGCCAGAAACCGGGCTGTCGATCACGGCAATCCCGGCTGCAGACAGGATCTCCGCGAAATCCATTTCGGCCTTTGGTCCGGTCGTGGACAGATCGACCACGCGCTTCACGACGCCGGGGTTTGCCGCGATGCTCCGGCCCACGGCAATAACGACCTCGGGTGTCGGCAGGGAGAGGAAGATCGTTTCGACCCTTCCGGTCATTTCGGCGATGCTTTCGGCGGCGTGCGCTCCAGCCGCGGTCAGGGCTGCGACCGCCGCTTCGGCACGGTCGTTCACAACGAGCTTGTGGCCGGCACCGATCAGGCGCTCCGCCATCGGGCGCCCCATATTGCCAAGGCCTACAAAACCGATTTCAGTCATTCCACTCTCCTGTTATCGCGGCCACGCCCTCAGGCGAACGACCAGCCGTTGTCCACCGGGATGGCCGCGCCGTTGATTCCCTCGCTGGCGGGGCCGCAAAGGAACTGCGCAAGCGCCGTCACCGTCTCCATCGGAATAAACTTCCCGCCCGGCTGCCGGGTGGAAAGGAAAAGGCTCGTCGCCTCCTCGCTGCTCACTCCCTTTTCGGCCGCCAGCGTCTCGATGCGCGCAAGCGCCGAATCCGTTGCCATCAGGCCGGGGCATATCGCGTTGCAGGTGATGCGTGTGGCGGCGAGTTCGAGCGCGACGGTGCGCGTGAGGCCGATCATTGCGTGCTTGGTGGTGACGTAGTCGGCCCGTCCTGCGAGCGCGATCAGACTGTAGACCGAAGCCATGTTGATGATTCGCCCCCAGCCCCGCTCCCGCATGCTTGGAAGGCAGGAACGTATCAGTCGGAAAGGAGCGGAAAGATTGACCTCCAGCGCCCGATCCCAGTCCGGGTCACCAAGCGCCTCCACCGGCGACATTTTGCGAATGACGGCGTTGTTGACGAGAATGTCGATCCCGCCGAGATGCCTTTCTGCCTCAGTGGCGAGACTGTCTGCCGCGCCTTCCCTGGAAAGGTCGATTTCGAGCGCGCCTACGCGCCGGCCGGTTTCCGCTTCCAATGTGGCCGCCGCATCCGTCACGCCGGGCAGGATGTCCGTCAGGAATACCCGGTCTCCCGCCTTGGCAAAGGTTCGCGCCAGTTCCAGTCCCAGGCCGAGGGCCGAGCCGGTGATCAAGACGCCACGTCCGGCACCGGTCCTCATCGCGACAACTCCTCCCATGAGAGTTTCGGCTGCCTGTCCAGTCGAACGACGATGCCTTCCAGTGCGCTCGATGGTGCCGGATAGGCGCGCATCACCGCCGGATCGTGCCCCGGTACGATGTGATCGAGGCTGGGAGCGAGTTCGGCCAGCCGCGAATAGCCGCGAATGAGAGCGGCTTCGTCAAACAGGACGGGAAAGGGATTGCGCCGCTCCATATTGGCGTAGAAATGCGTGGCGTCGGAGGCCAAAACCACCCATCCGCGCTCGGTGAAGACCCGAATGACCTGCAATCCCGCGCTATGACCGGGAACCGCGTGCAGCCAGAAACCCGGCGCGATCTCCCTGTCTCCTCGGTGGAACTCGATTCGCCCGGCATAGAGGCTTCGGATGTAGGCGACGATGTTCTCGACGTCGAACGGTGCGCGCGCCTTGGGGTCGCACATGCAGGGTCCCGTGGCGTGCCCGGCCTCGTCGACCTGAAGGTGAAAGCGCGCCGCCGGAAAGGCGCCCAGCGTTCCCGCGTGATCATAGTGAAGGTGCGTCAGAACCACCTGCGGCACCTCGCGCGCGTCGACGCCGAGAAGCGCAAGCGCCTCCGCTGGGTCGCGCAATAGCGTACGTCCACGTGCCTTGGCGGCATCCGCGCCGAAACCGGTATCGATGACGATAACCTCCTCGCCGCGGCGCGCGAGCCAGACATAGTAGTCGAGATCTGCGCCCGATTCATGCGGGTCCGCATGGAGGAAATTGTCCTTGGCGGCCCGGCCTGCGTGGGTGGCGTAGCGCAGAGCGTAAAGCTCGAAAGGCACTATTTCTGCGTCAGGCGTTGCGGCCGGATCCACCATGATCGTTCCAACTCTTGAGCCCGCATCTGCATCCGGCTCGCTTTCAGTATGACCGTAATCTTGTCATACAATCTATTGACAGGTCAAGTCTGGCATGTCTAGATTTGAGGCAATCAGAACGGCAAGGCTCTGAACTCGACAACCGCCGGACTGCCCACCTTAACGGAGAGATGCATGACTCGTCCCGAATTCAGCGGTGAACAATTCCAGAAAGGGTTGCAGGTGAGGCGCGAAGTCCTCGGCGATGCATATGTCGCCCCTTCGCTGGCCAATGCCGACGACCTGACTGCCCCCTTGCAGAAGCTCGTTACCGAGTGGTGCTGGGGCGAAATCTGGACCCGCCCCGGACTGGAGCGCAAGACCCGCAGCTTTCTCAATCTGGCGATGCTGACGGCGTTGAACCGTCCGCACGAGATCAAGATTCACGTTCGCGGCGCGCTCAACAATGGCGTGACCGAGGAAGAAATCGTCGAAGTGATTCTGCAGGCCGCGATCTATTGCGGCGTACCGGCTGCGCTCGACGCAATGCGCGTGGCCACGGAAGTAATCCGCCAGATACGCGACGAAAAGGCTTCGAACACCTGACTTTAACCGCAGGCGCCCTTTCGGGGCGTCGTCGGCTATTCCAATTTCAACAGGAGGCCCAAGTGACAGAAACGGGAACGCTCAAGTCTGCAAAAGAGATACCGCACAGACTTAAAACTGGAGAGGAATACAAGGAATCGCTCAAGGACAACCGCCAGATCTGGGTTGGCGGCGAGAAGCTGAACTCGGTCTATGACGAGCCGGCGCTGGCCAGGGGCATCGATCTTCTGGCGTCGATGTTCGACGACCAGTTCACCGAAGAGCATGCCGACGCCACGACCTACTATGATGAAAAGGCTGGCGCCGTCCTCAGCCGCTCGTGGCAGATTCCGCGCACCAAGGAAGATCTTGCCGCTCGTCGCAAGATGATCGAGTACACCTCGCTCAAGACCGCCGGCACCTTTGGCCGTCCGCCGGATCTAGCCCCTTCCATCGTTGTCGGCCTCTATGCCTATCTGCCGACCTTCAAGAAGAAGAAGTCGCTGATCGAGGGGATCGATCCCGATTTCGCCGAGAACATCGAGCGCTACATGGAGTTCGGTCAGAACAACAATCTGACCGCATCGGAAAGCCTTGCCGGCCCGCAGGCGGACCGCTCGTCGCCCAAGGCCTCCGAGGCTTCGCTGCTCAAGGCACGCAAGGTCACGAAGGATGGCGTCTACATCTATGGCGCCAAGACCGTCGGTTCCATCGCCGCCCAGGCGAACGACATCTTCTTCACCAACCTCGGAGGCATCCAGGAAACACCGGCTGACGCCTGCATCTGGGGTTCGGTTCCGATCGACACCCCCGGTATCAAGATGATCTCGCGCGAAATGGTCTCGCAGCCGCTGTCGAGCAAGTTCGACCACCCGGTGTCCAGCCTCGGTGAGGAAGCCGACCAGTTCATCGTCTTCGACAACGTCTTCGTGCCGAAGGAGCGTCTCTTCAATCTCGGCGACCCGACGGCCATGAGCTACTACGGTCCGGTCTGCGTTTTCGCGCATTGGCACGTACTGACGCGTCTGGCGGTAAAGGCCGAGCTGTTCGTCGGCGCTGGCCAGATGGTGCTGGACTATCTCGGAACGGGCAAGATCCCGGCCGTTCAGATGATGCTCGGCCAGCTCGTCGAGTATGCCCAGACGCTGCGCGCCTTCGTGACGGCGGCCGAGGCGCTCGCCGTTCCGACTGAGGGCGACGTCATGCGCCCGGATGTCGGCATGTTGACCGCCGGCCGTCTCTACTCGATCGAGAACTATCCGAAGATCATCCATATCCTGCAGGAAATGTGCGGCCAGGGCCTGGTCATGCGCTTCGGCAAGAAGGCCTTCGACAATCCGGACGTCGGTCACTTCCTGCACGAGCTCCTGCCCGGACACGGCGTCTCGGCAATGGTCAAGGAACAGCTGATGAACTTCATCTGGGACATGACCTCGGGTTCGCTCGCCGGCCGCGTGGCGCTGTTCGAGAATGTCAACGCCACACCGGCGCCCGCCCTTCGCGCGCGGCTTTACAACGAAGTCAAGCGCGACGGCTATGTCGCCCAGGTGAAGAAGATCGCCGGGATCGAGTAAGCCCTCGACGACCCCGCCCGACCACTGATCGGGCGGGGTTCTTTTTTAGTGCATGTGGAGGCCGCGATGGATCATGCCGACCTAATCGACCGCTTTTATCGCGCTTACGCGTCACGCGACGCGGAGGAGGCGGCATCCCTTTATCATCCCGACGGCTGGCACGAAGAAGTCGCCATGGCAAAGCGCCGCGAGGGGCACGCCGCCCTTGCCGAAGGGCTGGTCGGCTTCTGGCGCATGCTGCCTGACGTCTCCTGGGACCGGCGCGGCTATGTCCGGGCGGGCAACAGCGTCGCCGTCCCCTACCACATGACCGGCACGTTTACGCCACGTGGCGAGGGCGCGGCGCCACGTCTGATCGCGCTCGACGGTCTGCATCTCTTCGAATTCCGCGACGGGCTGCTCGCCGGAACCAGGGACATGTGGGACCTCGATCTTTTCAAAGCGCAGATGAGTTGAGACGATGGACGATCTTGAAAGAATCGACGGGATCGCCCTTTCCGCGCTGATCGCGAAGGGCGAGATCAGCGCTGGCGAGGTGCTGGAGACCACGATCGCGCGCGTCGAACGGCTGAACCCGAAACTGAACGCGGTCGTCCATGAGCATTTCGATCTCGCACGCCAGCAGGTTGCGAGCGGGCTACCAGAGAGCCCGCTTTCGGGCGTGCCCACTCTCTTGAAGAACACCGGCTTCGAAGCCGAAGGCATGATCCTCTCGACCGGCTCGGAGCTGCTGCGCAACAACGTCAGCAAGCGCGACTCCACGATCACCGCGCGCTACAAGGCGGCGGGCCTGGTGATCCTGGGCAAGTCCAACACGCCGGAATTCGCGCTGAGCTTCACCACGGAGCCCGATGCCTTCGGTCCGACGCGCAATCCCTGGGATCTGAACCGCACGGCGGGCGGCTCCTCCGGCGGCTCCACCGCCGCGGTCGCAAGCGGATTGGTACCTCTCGCCAACAGTTCGGACGGAGCGGGATCGACAAGGCTTCCGGCAAGCCATTGCGGGCTGTTCGGTTTCAAGCCCTCGCGGCTCGTCAATCCCGTCGGTCCCGTCGTCGCCGAAGCAATCGGTGGCATGTCGACACCGCATGCCGTCAGCTGGTCGGTGCGCGACAACGCCGCCATGCTCGATGTTTCGGCAGGTGCCGACCTGGGCGATCCCTGGGCATCGCCGGCCGCGCCCGGCAGCTATCTTTCCGCGCTGGAGACGGCGCCGTCCCGCCTCAAGGTGGCATTGCTCGTCACCTCCCCTACCGGCAACGTCATCGAGCCGGAAATGACCCGGAGCGTTCGCGACACGGCGCAGCTCTTGCAGGACATGGGCCATCATGTCGAGGAAGTCGAAAGCGCAGGCTATGATGCGGAAGCGCTGAAGGCTGCCTGGCGCATCGTCGTCGGCGTCAATGTCGCTCTGGGCGTGACGGGCGGAGATCCGGCGTCGGCGAACATTTCGAAGCTCGAGCCGGTCAACCAGGAATGGGTGCGCGAAGCTCTATCCGTTCCCGGCACGCGCTATCTCTGGGCGATCGGCCAGCTTCATGCCTCTTCCCGCGCCCTGGCTCGGTTCTTCGACCGTTACGATGTCATGCTCACCCCGGCGGCGGCCGAGCCGGCGCCCCTCTTGGGCAAGCTCGCCGGCAGAGGCAAAAGCCTCGACGAGTTCTACGATCTGTTCTGGTCCCATTCGCCGTTTACCGCGGTCTTCAACACCTCGGGCTGCCCTGCAATGTCGGTGCCGCTCGGCATGAGCCCCACCGGTCTGCCAATCGGATCGCATCTCGGCGCAGCCTTCGGGAAGGATGCCATGCTCTTCTCGCTGGCAGCGGAACTGGAACGCGCCGCCCCATGGATCGACCGGCGTCCCCCTCTTTTCGGTTGCGGAGAATCCCGTGAAAAATACTGAAATCCTCGCCCTGACCGCCCGGGAAATCGCTTCAGCCGTCGGCTCCGGTGCGCTTACCGTCCGTGCGGTCGCTGAGGCGCATCTGGAACATGTTGCGAAGACCGACGGCCCCGTTATGGCCTGGCAGCATCTCGACGCGGATCATGCACTGGCGTGTGCCGCCGCGATGGATCGCAAAGGGGTCAAGGGCGCCTTGGCGGGCGTGCCGATCGGCGTCAAGGACGTGATCGACACGGCCGACATGCCCACCGGCTACGGCACCGCGATTTATGAGGGATTTCAGCCGCCGTGGGATGCCCCGGCAGTGCAGATCGCGAAGAATTCGGACGCTCTCATTCTCGGCAAGACGGTCAGCACCGAACTGGCGATGGCGAGCCCCAACAAGACGCGCAATCCGCACAATCCCGCCCATACGCCCGGCGGCTCGTCGTCTGGTTCCTGCGCCGCGGTCGCTGCCGGCATGGTGCCGCTGGCTTTCGGCACGCAGACTTCCGGCTCCGTGATCCGTCCGGCGAGCTTTTGCGGCGTAACCGCCTTCAAGCCGACCTTCGGCATGATCAACACGGTCGGCATCAAGGTTCTGTGCCACGGACTCGATACGCTTGGCATCATTTCCCGCAACATAGGCGACGCAGCCCACTGCGCCGCAGTGCTCGGCGGAAGGCCGGAGCTGGCACAGCTGACGCCGCCCGCGCGTCCGCGCATCGGCATCCTGCTTGGAACCCGTCTCGAGAAGGCCGAAACCAGTTCGATCGAGGCGGTCAACCGACTCGCCTCCATCGCTCAAGTCGCGGGCGCGGAAGTCACGACCATCCCGGTTCCCGCCTGGTACGACGGCATCTTCGACCTGCATGAGGCGGTCATGGGATGGGAAGTGACCCAGTCGCTCGCCTTCGAGATCGGCCGTCACTGGGATGAACTGACGCCGGTCACGCGCGCCATGCTGGCAGACCAGGGCCGCGTCGGCGAGGTCCGCTATCGCTCCGCGATGGCCGAAATCCCGCCCATTCGTCACCTGATGGATTCGATCCTGTCGCGCTTCGACGCCGTTCTCACGCTTGCCGCTCCCGGCGAGGCCCCCGAGGGCACGGCGACCGGCGATCCGATCTTCAACCGCCTCTGGAGCGTGCTGCAGGTGCCGTTGATCTGCCTGCCCGTCGCCAAGGGCCCAAGGGCCTGCCGGTCGGGGTTCAGCTCGTCGGGGCTCGCGGCGCGGATCACCGCCTCGGTTCCGCCGCCCTGTTTCTCGAAACCGCCATCGCGGCAAATGGAGAGATCGCATGACCCAACTCCCGACCGATCAGCTGGCCGACGATTTTCGCACGGCAATGCGGCAGTTGGCGGCAACGGTGAACATCATCACCGCCGGGGAGGGCGAGTCCCGGCGCGGATTGACCGCGACCGCGGTCTGCTCGATGTCGGTGACCCCGCCCTCGATGCTCGTCTGCGTCAATCGCTTCGGCGAGGCGCACAAGGCGATCACGGCGGCTGGCAGCTTCTGCGTCAACATTCTCGCTGACGGACAGCGCGAAATCGCGATGCGCTTCGCAGGCCAGATCGGAGAGCGGGGAGAAGACAAGTTTGCGCCTTACGGCTGGACGCGTCTGGCAACCGGTGCGCCGGCGCTCGATGGCGCTATGGCCAACCTCGACTGCGAAATCGCATCGGTGTCCGAGACGGAGAGCCACTCCATTTTCATCGGCAATGTGAGGGCCATCCGCTTCGGTCCGGAAACATCGCCGCTACTGCACTACAATCGCAACTTTTTTTCACTGGCCAATCAGATCGCGCTCTAGAGAGGCCCACAAAAGAACGGGAACGGGCTTCGACTTTTAGCGTCTGCGAGCATGCTCGCCAGGCGCACGCGGTCGCGGTCACAAACATCAAACGGGCGACGCCCAACAGGAGGTATCAAACCATGTCTATCAGTGACGCTCAGTTCTTGAAGGGCTGGAGGCAGGTGCTCGAAATGTGCAACCTGAAAGCCGGCGAGCAGGTCACGATCCTGACCAGCGACGACAGCAACAAGCAGATCGCCTATATCGCCAAGCTTGCCGCTTCCGATCTGGGCGCCGTCGTCACCGAACTGAACCTTGCCCCGGTCAACAGCGAAAAGGCGATCTCGCCCGACAAGTCCGGCTACATCGGCAAGACGCCGCTGGACGGCAACTCGGCCGCGCTCGCCTGCCTGAAGGCGTCGGACATGGTGATCGACACGCTGCAGCTCTTGTTCTCGAAGGAGCAGGAAGAGGTGCTGAAGACGGGCACGCGCATGCTGCTGGCCGTCGAGCCGCCGGCGATCATGATGCGTCAGATCCCCCGCCCCGAGGACAAGCTGCGCGTTCTGGCCGCGGCCAAGAAGATCGGCGCGGCGAAGGAAATGCACGTCACCTCCAAGGCGGGCACGGATTTCCGCTGCCGTCTCGGTCAGTACCCCGTGCTCACGCAATATGGCCTTGCCGACGAACCCGGCCGCTGGGATCACTGGCCGAGCTGCTTCTCTGCCCGCTGGCCGGATGAAGGCAGTGCGGAAGGCACCATCGTCATCGACGAAGGCGACATCCTGCTGCCGTTCAAGAAATATGCCCGTGCGCCGATCACCGTCACGATCGAGAAAGGCTACATCGTCGACATCAAGGGCGGCTACGACGCCGAGTTCATGCGCAAGTTCATGGAAAGCTTCAACGATCCGCGCGCCTACGCCATGGCCCATGTCGGCTGGGGTCTCGAGAACCGCGCGAACTGGACCGTGCTCGGCCTCTACAATCCGGAAGCCCAGCTCGGCATGGATGCGCGCTCGTTCGCCGGCAATTTCCTCTGGTCCTCCGGTCCGAACACCGAGGCTGGCGGCGACCGCGATACGCCCTGCCACCTCGACATTCCGCTTCGCAACTGCTCGGTCTCGCTCGACGGAGAAGTCATGACGCTGGATGGCGTGGTCGTTCCCGAAGACCAGAAGTAAGCCTATGGCCCAATATGATGTGGCAATCATTGGCGCCGGTTCCGCCGGCGCCCTCCTCGCGGCACGTCTGAGTGAGGACCCGTCACGCTCGGTGGTGCTGATCGAGGCGGGCGGTGAACCGACGGATCCGGACATCTGGAAGCCCGCCATGTGGCCGGCGATCCAGCATCGCAGCTACGACTGGGACTATCGCACCGTGCCGCAACAGGGCACTGCCGGACGCGTCCATTCCTGGGCGCGCGGCAAGGCCCTGGGTGGATCGAGCCTGCTGCACGCAATGGGCTATATGCGCGGACACCCCGCCGATTTCGCCGCCTGGGCCGAGGCAACGGGCGACGAGCGCTGGAGCTGGGAGGGGCTGCTGCCGGCCTTCCTGGCGATCGAAGACCATTCGCTCGGAGGTGACGGCGTGCACGGGAAAGACGGACCGATGCCGGTCTGGATCCCGGGCGAGGAAGTCAGCCCGCTAGCGCGGGCCTATATGCAAGCCGGCGCCGCACTGGGCCTGCCCCACATCGCCGGCCACAGCAGCGGTGAGATGATCGGCGTCACGCCCAATTCGCTGATGATCCGGGACAATCGCCGGATCACCGTATCGGAAGCGTGGCTTACGCCGGCCGTACGTGCAAGACCGAACCTGACGATCATGACGGGAGCCCTTGTCCGGTTGCTGGAGCTCGAGGGAACCCACGTCGCGGGCCTCGACCTCGACGGACCGGACGGTCGCGTCAGGATCGGTGCCGGCCAGATCATCCTGTCGGCCGGATCGCTGGAGAGCCCGGCGCTCCTTATGCGCTCCGGCATCGGCCCCGAGGACGTCCTGAGCCAGGCGGGCGTGACCTGCCTCGTCAAGTCGCCGGAACTCGGGCGCAATCTGATGGATCATCTATTGGGAGCCGGCAATCTCTATGCCGCAAGACGAGAGGTAGCGCCGTCCCGCCTGCAGCATTCCGAAAGCATGGCATACATGCGCGCGGGCGATTTTTCGGCAGGCGGTCAGCCCGAGATCGTCGTCGGATGCGGTGTCGCGCCGATTGTCTCGGAATGCTTTGATGCGCCCGCGCCTGGCAGGGCCTACTCCTTCCTCTTTGGCGTCACCCATCCGACCAGCCGCGGGGAAATCCGCATCACCGGGCCGGAGCCGGACGATCCCTTGCGGATCGACCCGTGCTACCTCCAGACCGAACACGACCGGCGTCTGTTCCGCGCCGCGCTTGCCGCAGCCCGCGAAATAGGTCATCGCCCGGAGCTGGACGAATGGCGCGATCATGAAATACTGCCGGGACCGCTCAATACTGTCGATGAAATCGATGCATTCATTGCAAGGGCGGCGATAACGCACCACCACCCGTCTGGAACCTGCCGCATGGGCAAGGACGATGCCGCAGTTGTTGATTCCGGCCTGCGCTTGCAGGGTCTGGACAATCTCTACGTCGTTGACGGTTCCGTATTGCCGAGCCTGACCGCGGGTCCGATCCATGCCGCCATTCTTGCGATCGCCGAAACCTTTGCCGGTAGCTGGGCCTGATCGCACGAAGGTCTGTAACGAGAGCCGTGTGCAACGGCGCTCCGTCTCTCTCCGCTCGCCCTCACATCGGAAGGCACGACCCATCGATGTAGCAGGCGCTGGCTGCTACTCGGCCGCGATCGCCACCGGGACGGGAAGGGCTCGATCATCGTCGTCGCCGACGACGTCCGCAGGCGATGCATCGGCCTCCGGGACCGTCTTCTGCTTGCCGAAGAACAGCGCGTAGGCGGCCGGCAGGACGAGGATGGTCAGCACCGTCGCGACCAGGATGCCGCCCATCATGGCGTAGGCGAGCGGTCCCCAGAAGACGCCCCGCGAGATCGGGATGAGCGCCAGCACAGCCACCAGGGCCGTCAGCATGATCGGGCGGAAGCGGCGCACGGCCGCCCCGATGATCGCCTCGGAGCGTTCCATGCCGGCCGCGATGTCCTGGTCGATCTGGTCGACGAGGATGATCGAGTTGCGGATGATGATGCCGAGAAGCGCGATGACGCCGAGGATCGCCACGAAGCCGAAGGGAGCGCCACTGATCAGAAGGGCCGCCGCCGCACCGATGATGCCGAGCGGACCGGTGGCAAGCACCAGCATTGCCTTGCCGAAGTGCTGCAGCTGAATCATCAGCAGCACGACGATGACGAGCAGCATGATCGGTGCTTTCGCCGCGATCGAGGCCTGGCTTTCGGCCGCGTCTTCGGCACCGCCCTGGATCTCGATCTTGTAGCCGGGGGCGAGGCCCTCGCGCAGGCCCTTGAGCTCGTCGTAGAGCTTCATCGTCACATCATTCGACTGGATACCATCTGGCAGGGTAGCGCGAACGGTGATCGTCGGCAGGCGGTCGCGCCGCCATTCGATGCCCTGTTCCAGCACCGGGACCACCTTGGCGACCTGCGAGACCGGGACGAAGCCACCGAAATCGGTCGGAACGTAGATCGAATTGACGGCCGACAGCAGGCGGCGGTTGGCATCGGGCTCACGGGCGACGATGGAGACCGTCTCCTCGCCGTCACGGAAATCATCGAGCGGCACGCCGGACATGGTCGCCTGCAGCATCTGGCGGATCCGTTGCGAGGTAACGCCAAGTGCGCGCGCCCGATCCTGGTCGATCACCAGCTTCATTGCCGGCACTGGCTCCAGCCAGTCGTCATGAACGGCACCGAGCAGGGGATTCTCCTCGAATTTCGCCTTCACCTCGTCTGCGATGCGACGAACCTCCTGGCGATCCGACCCGATCACGCGCAGCTGCACCGGCCAGCCTGTCGGCGGCCCGAGGAACAGGCGGTCGACCTTTGAGCGGATCGAGGGGAAGTCCTCGGAAAGAATGGTCCTGAGCTTGACGATCAGCCGCTCGCGCGCGGGTTCGTCGTTGGCCATGACGAGAAGCTGGGCGAAGTTGGGATTGCGCAGTTGCTGGTCGAGCGGCAGGAAGAAGCGCGGCGCACCCTCGCCGATATAGGTGGCGATGAAACGCTTGTCCGGATCGTCCATCATCCGCGCCTCGAGCGCCTTCGCCTGATTTTCGACCTCCTTGATGCTGGTGCCCTCGGGCAGCCACAGGTCGACGAGGATCTCCGGCCGCGACGACTGCGGGAAGAAGTTCTGCGGAATGAATTGGAAGGCCCAAAGGCTGGTGGCAAATGTGCCGAGCGTGAGCAGCAGTACGGCGATGCGATGGCGAACCGCCCAGCCGACGGTCGCCCGCAACCGCTTGTAGAAGCGCGTGTCGAAGACGTCGTGGTGCTCACCAGCATGCGCGCGCTGCTTCAGGATCATGTGGCCGAGCCACGGGGTGAAGTAGACGGCGACAAACCACGAGACGATGAGCGCGATGCCGACCACATAGAACAGCGAGCGGACATATTCGCCGGCGGTCGATTCCGCGAACCCGACGGGAATGAAGCCGGCGGTGGTGATCAGTGTACCGGTCAGCATCGGGAATGCGGTCGAGGAATAGGCGAAGCTTGCCGCCTCGACCTTTTCGAGGCCCTCCTCGAGCTTGCGCTCCATCATCTCCACGACGATCATCGCGTCATCGACAAGCAGGCCTAGAGCGATGATGAGCGCGCCGAGCGAGATGCGCTGCAGGTCGATGCCGAGCTCGTACATGATGGCAAAGGTCGCGGCGAGCACCAGCGGAATGGCGATCGCGATCACCAGGCCGGAGCGCCAGCCGATCGACAGGAAGGACACCACCAGCACGATGATGAGAGCCTCGCCGAGCGCCTTCATGAATTCGCCGATCGCCTCGGTGACGACCTCCGGCTGGTTGGAGATCTGGTCGACGGTCACGCCATAAGGCAAGGCGCTCTCGAACCGGGCGTAGGTCTCCTCGACCGCCTTGCCGACATCGGTAACCTTGAATCCCTTGGCCATGACCACACCGACCTGGACGCTGTCGTGGCCGTTGAAGCGGTACTTGCGCTGGTAGGGATCCTCGAGTCCGGAGGTGACGGTTGCGATATCGCCGAGGCGGATGACCTGGCTTCCGGCGCGCAGCCGAAGTTCGCGGATGTCCCCTGCCCGGTCGACACCGCCTTCGACGGAAATGCGGACCGACCGCGTGCCGGTGTCGACGCTACCGGCCGGATCGACGTTGTTCTGGCCCTTGATGGCGTTCTGCAGGTCGACGATCGTCAGCCCGCGCTCGGCCAGCGCCTTCGATGAGACGTCCACATAGATCTTCTCCGGCTGGTCGCCGATGATGACGGCCTTCTCGACGCCGGGTGTCGTCAGCAACATGTCGCGTGCCTGGAGCGCGAACTTCTTCAGTTCCGGATAGCTGTAGCCGTCGCCGCTGAGCGAGTGGAGGGTGATGAAGGTGTCGCCGAACTCGTCGTTGAAATACGGGCCGAGCAAGCCCTCGGGCAGCTCCCCGGAGATGTCGTCCACCTTCTTGCGGACCTGGTAGAAGGCGTCGGCGACGTCGGCGGCGTTGGTGTCGCCCTTGACCTGGAGGGTGATGATGGAGCTGCCGGCGCGCGTATAGGATTTCACCCAGTCGAGGTGCGGCGTTTCCTGCAACTTGCGCTCGATCTTGTTGACCACCTGGTCCTGCATCTCCTCGATGGAGGCGCCGGGCCAGATCGCCTGGACCACCATGACGCGGAAGGTGAAATCCGGGTCCTCCTTCTGGCCCATGCGCATCAGGCCGAGAACGCCGGTGACGATGATCAGCCCGAAAAGGAAGCGGGCAATGCTCGGATGGCCGATCGCCCAGCGGGAGAGGTTGAACGGCTTGCGGTTGGAGGTCGAGGCACTCATGGACGTCATTCCGTTCTGTCGATGTCGGGGGTCAGCGGACGAGCTGGGTTTCTGCCTGGGCGGACAACGCTTCGGTGTCCGGCAGCTTCACCTTCAGATCCTCGCTCATGAACTGCGTGCCTGCGGCCACCACGATGTCGCCGGACTGCAGGCCTTGCGTGACGTTGACACCGTCGCCGCTGAAGTCGGCGACAACGATCTCGCGCGCGTGCACCGTCGCGGTATCGCGCTTGACGACCCACACGATCTTCCGGCCATCCTTCTCGGAAAGCGCGCTGAGGGGAACGGAAATGACGCGCCGTTCGCTTTCGCCGGCCGTCTCGACCGTGGCGGTCATGCCGAGCAGCACCCGCTGGTCCTTGGGAAGGCTGACGCGCACGGTGAACGTACGGGACAGCCGGTCGGCGCTGCCTGCGACCTCGCGGACCTGTCCGTCCAGAATAAGCCCGTCGTCGGACCAGAACCGGGCCGTAACTTTCTGGCCCGGCCTGAACTTGGCGATGTCCATTTCGGGAACGGCGATTTCGGCTTCCTTCTCTCCGTCGACAGCGACGGTCACCACCGGCGATCCTGAACCGATCACCTGGCCGATGTCGGCATTCACAGCCGTCACGATGCCGTTCTGGTCGGATTTGAGATCCGTGTAGCGCACCTGGTTTTTCGCCTGGTCGAGGGAGGCGATGGCGGCGTCCCGCGTCGAAACCGCCTGGTCATGGGAAAGCGTCGCCTCCTCGAGCTGGGACTTGGAGGTGACATTCTTGGCGAAGAGCTGTTCGGCGCGCTCCTTGGCAAGCCTTGTCGTATCGACCTGCTTCTCGGCGGCGACGAGGCTCGCCTCTGCAGACTTCACGGCGAGCTGGTAGTCCGTCGCATCGATGCGCGCCAGCAGATCACCGGGCTCCACCCGGTCGCCGATGTTGACGTGCCGCTCGGTGATCTTGCCGGCCACGCGGAAGCCGAGGTTCATCTCCGTGCGGGCCCTGACCGAGCCGGAGTAGTCGAGCTTGCGCGCCTCGCCGGCGCCTGCAACTTCAACGACCTTGACGGGTCGAACGATCTCCTTCGTCTCGGCCTTTTCCTCCGAGCATCCGGAAAGCATGAGGCCAAGAGCCGTCATGACAGCGATGCTCGGCAGCGAAATAGGCATGCGTGTAGCCTTCGGCGAAAACATCGCTCGCACTCCTGATCCAAAAATGTGTGTCGAATGGCGGCCTTGCCGCCGCGTTTACTTCTGCAGTGCCCTGATCGCGAAATCGATCAGTTCGTCGGGTGTCGCGCGATTGTCCTTCGCGAGACACTGGGCCACCATCTGCGGATGGCAAAGCGTCACCGTCGCCGCGCCGAAGCAACGTGCCGCGACGTCGGCGTCCTGTTCCGGAAACTCTCCGGCTGCAATTCCTTCGCGGATGACTTCGGCAAGCAGCGCATTCACTCGGTCGATGTGCTTGTCGATGACGTGCCAGTCTCGCTCCAGCGCGACGACCACCATCTCGTGGACCTTTTCCTGGTCCATCATCGTATCCACGGTCAGCCGATACTGCGCCTGGCTGTAACGGCGCAGACGCTCGGTCGCACTGTCCTTCGAACGGCAGATCTCCAGCGCCATGGAATGGGCGGCATCGAGCATTCGCGCGCAGAGCGCCTGGTGGATCTCGGTCTTCGAGGCGAAGAAGCGATAGATGTTGGCGGGCGACATGCCGAGATCGCGGGCGATGTCGGCAACGTTCGTCTTCGCATAGCCGTAGTGCCTGAAAAGACGTTCGGCGGCATCGAGTATGCGGGTAATGTTCTCCTGCCGCGTGGCATCCGCGACGGTATCGATTGCTCCTGCCATGCCTCATCGGCTCCGTATTACGACTGACGATTTTCTTATTTCGTCAGTTGTAATGCGTCAGGATCCTTTCGTCAAGCCTCGGACAAGTAGGACGGCGCAACGATAAATTTCAGCGCAGGGCAATGCTGCGATTCCATCAAATCCAGTCACCTGATAGTCTGATCCAATCCATCAACGACAACGACAACTGAAACAGCTCCGTCCGCCGATGAACTTTCAATTCCGTCGTCACCAAGCCGCAATCGCCCCTCATCTCAAGATTGCAATAGCCGGCGCCCTCACCTGTGCAGCCGGGGTAGCCGCAGTGATTTGCGTGTTGAGCCTGGCTTTTCCCGAACGTTCGCTCTGGTGGGAATTGGCGGTTGTCGCATTGCTGTCTGCGGCGGTTGCATTTCCGCTGCTGCTGACCATCTGCCTGCGCGAAGAAGCGCTTCGCAAGGCCGAGGAACAGCTTCAGCACGCACTGAACCATGATCCCGTGACCGGCACCATAAGCGCCAACGCATTCGTGAGTTCGGTCGAGGATGCGATGGACCGCCGGCGCGTGAACGATGAGGAAAGTATCGACGGAATCATGCTCGTTCTTAGGGTCGGCAATCTCGATGAGATCGGTCGGCGCTATGGTCCGCAATGGGCGGAAACGTTGCTTCAATCGCTTGTCCGGATCGTGCAAGCCTCCGTACGCTACGGCGATCTCGTCGCCCGCCTCGCCTCCGACGAACTCGGGATCTACCTGCCGGGAGCGACGACGGAAAACACCAGGGACATATGCGAGCGGATCCGCGCGCGGGTGAGCGAGACCACCTTTGTTACCGGCCAGGAGCGTCAGATCTCCGTGTCGGTGCGCCTCGGCGGTACCAGGGTGGAAGACCGGGCTGACTTCCAGGCGCTCCGCGAGGCGGCTAACCGCGCCGCCCTTGCGGAAGAAGAGGCTGGCCCTCTCCTTTTCCGGGAACTCTTTTCGTGACCCGGCGGGCCAGTGCCCGCCCCCGCAATTATTGATCCGGCATCATTGATCCGGCATCGTTGATTATAGGGAATCGCTGATTATCCGGCTCACGATCCCGTCGACCGACTGCCGCCAGTACGGCATGGTCCAGCCGAAGGTCGAGCCGAATTTGGTGCTGGACAGTTGCGTGTTCATCGGACGAGGCGCCGGCGCGGCGAATTCGGCGGCGGTTATGTCACGAACCTCCGCCCATGCGCCACCGAGGGCCCGGCTGGCGGAGAACACATGGCGCGCGAAATCGGCCCATGAGGTGGTGCCGGTTCCCGCGAGGTGATAGGTCCCGTAATGCACGCCCTCCCCCGACGCGGCGACTACGCGCAGGATAGCGTCGGCAATGTCGAGCGCCGAAGACGGGTTGCCCTGCTGGTCCGCGACGACAGCGATTTCGTCGCGACCGCTCGCCAGCCGCAGCATGGTCTTTACGAAGTTCGTTCCGAACGGGCTGTAAACCCAGCTCGTCCGCAGGATGAAGTGGCGGGGTGCTGCCGCTGCCACGGCCATTTCGCCCGCAAGCTTGGAAGCGCCATAGACATTCAGCGGCGCCGGCGCGTCCGTCTCATGGTAGGCGCCCTGCCTTTTTCCGTCGAAGACGTAGTCGGTCGACAGATGGATGATCGGCACCCCGAGACGGGACGCCGCCTCGGCGACTGCCCCGGCACCGGTGCCGTTGATCCTGTGGGCCAGTTCAGGCTCATCCTCGGCCAGGTCGACGGCCGTATAGGCGGCAGCCGAAACCACGAGGTCGGGGCGCGAGGATGCCAGCACCGGCCAGATGGTCTCCGGTCGAGCCAGATCGAGATCGGGGCGCCCCAGAGCGACCACCTCGACCTGGGGCAGCGCCATCGCCCGCTCCATCAGGGCCAGGGCGACCTGGCCCCGGGTTCCGGTTACGGCGATCCTCATGCCGAGCGTCGCTGACGTTCGCCGAGCCGCGCGCCCGAGTAGCGCCCGTCCCGGATCGGCTCCCACCACCACCGATTGGCCAGATACCAGTCGACGGTCATGCTCAGCCCGTCGTCGAACCCCAACTGCGGCTTCCACCCAAGCTCTCGTTCGATCTTGGCGGGGTCGATGGCATAGCGCCGGTCATGGCCGGGCCGGTCGGAGACGTGGGTTATGAGATCCCGGTAGCTTTTTCCCTGCCCGCGCGGCCGCCGGGTATCGAGACGATCGCAAATGCCCTCGACAACGGCAAGATTGCTGCGCTCGGCGCGTGCGCCGATGTTGTAGCTTTCCCCCGGCCTGCCCTGTCTCACCACCAGTTCCAGCGCGCGCGCATGATCCTCCACATGCAGCCAGTCGCGCACGTTCGCCCCGGTGCCATAGATTGGCAGAGGCTTCTCCTCGATGGCGTTGATGATCGCGAGCGGGATTAGCTTTTCGGGAAAGTGATACGGACCGAAGTTGTTGGAGCAGTTGGACAACACGACGGGCAGCCCATAGGTGTGAGCCCATGCGCGTACCATGTGATCCGAGGCGGCCTTCGACGCCGCGTAGGGCGAAGACGGGGCGTATGCCGTCTCTTCGGTGAACACGCCTCCGTCGAAGGGAAGATCTCCGAACACCTCGTCCGTGGAGATGTGATGGAACCGGAAACGCTCGCGCTTTCCCGTCGCGAGCTCGCTCCAGTGGGCAAGTGCCGCGTTGAGCAGGCTAACGGTTCCGACGATATTCGTCTTGACGAAGACGTCCGGGCCTTCGATCGAGCGGTCGACATGGCTTTCGGCCGCAAGGTGCATCACCGCGCCGATCTTCTCGCGGCGCATGATCTCGAGCATATGCCGCTCGTCACCGATATCAGCGCGATAGTGCACGTAGTTCGCCTGCGTTTCGATCATCCGGAGGGAGTCGAGATTGCCCGCATAGGTCAGCTTGTCGACATTGACGACGCGCTCCGCGCCATCCGCCACCAGATGGCGGCAGACAGCGGAACCGATGAAACCGGCCCCGCCCGTGACGAGAATCCGCATGCCTCCCGCCGCCATCACGCGATCTCCCTGAAAACCGCTGCATCCGCCAGGTGCGGTGCCTCCCGGTCCTTCGCGGACATCCGCAGGCTGCCGGCCGCGACAGGCCAATCTATGCCGATTTCGGGATCATCAAAGCGCAGGGCCCGGTCATGATCAGGCGAGTAGAAGTCGCTCACCTTGTAGAGGACCTCCGTATCCGGCTCCAGCGTGAGGAAGCCGTGCGCAAAGCCGGCCGGCACGAGGATCTGGTTACCGGTCGCAGCCGAGAGCTCGATGCCGAGCCACTTTGCAAAGGTGGGCGAGCCCCGGCGAATATCGACCACCACATCGAAAACCCGCCCGCGAACGACCCTGACGAGCTTCACCTGTGCCCGCGGCGGCAACTGGTAGTGCAGTCCTCGCAAGGTACCCGCTTCGGCGGAGTAGGAATGATTGTCCTGTACGAAGGTCGTATCGATGCCATCCGCTGCAAACCTCGCCGCATTGTAGGTCTCGACGAAGAAGCCGCGATCGTCTTGGAACCTTCGCGGCGTCAGCTCAAACACACCATCGAGGCCGAGGGGACGGATCTCAGGCATCCGCGAGCTCCCTGATCCGTCGCTGAAGGTAGGCTGCGTAGTCCGTTTTTCCCATCGTGGCGGCGCGGGCCAGGACCTGGTCCGCCGACAGATAGCCGAGTTCATAGGCGATCTCTTCCGGGCACATGATCTTCACACCCTGCCGGTACTCGATCGTGCGCACGAAGGATGCCGCGTCGTGCAGGCTCTCATGCGTCCCCGTATCGAGCCATGCGTAGCCGCGACCGAGTCGGCGCACGTGGAGGTCGCCACGGTCAAGATAGGTGCGGTTGACATCGGTGATCTCCAATTCGCCCCGCCCCGAAGGCCGGATCGAGGCGGCGATATCGAGCACGTCGTTGTCGTAGAAATAGAGGCCGGTGACAGCCCAGTTCGAACGAGGTTCGGCAGGCTTCTCCTCGATCGCATGGGCCTTGCCCGTCACGGCATCGAAGCTGACCACGCCGTAGCGGCGGGGGTCATCCACGTGGTAGGCGAAGATCGTGGCCCCGGCTCTCTGGGCGGCGGCGTCCCGGCAGATCTCGGCCAATCCCGCCCCGTAGAAGATGTTGTCTCCGAGAATGAGCGCGACCGGGCTGTTCCCCACGAATTCGCGGCCGATGACGAAGGCTTCCGCCAATCCGTTCGGCTGCGGCTGCTCGGCATAGGAAATCGAGAGGCCGAGCGCACTCCCGTCTCCGAGCAAGCCCTCGAACAGCGGCCGGTCCCGCGGCAGCGTGATCACCAGTATCTCGCGGATGCCCGCCAGCATGAGGGTGCCGAGCGGATAGTAGATCATCGGCTTGTCATGGACGGGGAGCAATTGTTTCGAGACCGATATCGTCACGGGGTAGAGCCGCGTGCCGCAGCCGCCCGCCAGAATGATGCCCTTCATGCGGTGTCTCCGGTTAGCGTTCCAAAATCGGTCGCAGTCATCGTGCCGCCGCTCCCGCGAAGTCCGGTGCGATGGCCGCCGCGCCGGCCGGGCTCAGTTCTCCGCAACGCCAGACGCCGTAGGAGGGTTGCGTATCCCAGTCATAGTAGAAGGCCGCCGCCAGCCGCCCCTCCGCCATCAGCGCCTCAAAGGCGCCGCGTACGGCACGAACGGCGCGCTCCCGATCCCGGTCATCGATCGGGCAGGAGCGCGCCACGTTGGCGATGCCCCATTCGGTCACCCAGCACGGTTTGCCCGCATTCGCCGCCTGGCAAAACTCGAGCAGGCCCTTCACCTTGGCGCGGAGCGCGGCATCGGTCCTGCGGCCGGGATAGACGTGGATGCCGTAGCCGTCGATCAGATGATCGATCCCGCGAGCGCGCAGCAGATTGATGACCTCGCCGGGATCAAGCCGCTCCATGCCGCGCTGGTCCGCCTCGCCGGCGCTCATGTCGGAAAGCCCCGCGGAGACAAGCGCCGCATCACGGCTATGCACCGTTTCCCGCAATTCCTCGCGAGTGATCCGGACGGCGCCGACATAGGCGTCGAGGCCGCGCGCGAAGGCATCCCGGTCCGCAACCTCGCCGACGCTGCGCGGCGTTCGTTGGCCCGGCTTGCGGTAGACCAGAAGATCGCCGTTGTAGGCGCTGTAGTTGATCTCGTTTCCTGGCTCGACCACGTCCAGGCGAATGCCCTTCCTGTCGATGGCCTGAAGTGCAGCCCGCAGGCCCGCGCGGTAGCGGTCGAGGTCCAGATCTGAAAGTCGCTGGACATCCCAGATGCGATCGAACCCGTCCCGGGGGACGGTGCCTTCAGGGTAGTAGTCCTTGTTCCCGAGCTGGATCTCGAGAAGGATCCGCAGGCCGAGCCGGTCTGCGATCTCAAGGGCTGCGATGCTTTTGTCCACCGGCCTCGACAGCGACAGCCGAACATGTGTGGCTCCGCTCGCCGCGATCTCGGACAGCACGCGCTTCTGGTCCTCATCTGATAGCCAGGCAAGGTTGACGCGGTTGATCCCGATGCGACCTTGCAGCGCCTCGCTCGCAACGGCCGGTGCTGGACCGAGGACACCAAGCACCAGCAGCGCGCAGGACAGTACCTTGCGCGCCCTCGCCTGGCCGTATTTGCGCTTAGAGACCGATTTGCCCGAGAGCATTGCGGAAATTGACTTCGCAAGCGTTGTACCGGTCGATCACGGCCTGCGCATCGATCTGGCCAAGGAAGTTTGCCAGATACGCGCGCTTGTCGGTCTCGCGGTTCCAGGTCGCCGCCTCGATGTAGGGGAAGCCGATGAACTCCAGCATCTCCCGCATACGGTCGTCGACGGCGATCATCAGCGCCGGAGTTCCAGCCTGCATGCCGATGATGCAGCCGTGGAAGCGTCGGCCGAAGCAGAGGTCGCGCACCGACATGGCGCTTCGCCACTGGTGCGTGTCGAAATAGACCAGGAGCTCGTGCTTGCGCTGCCATTTCTCCGAGTGCTTGTACTCTGTCGCCCCGGTTATGCGTCCGCTCGCCGGGTCGTAGACGATCTGGTTGTCGTCGCCGGTCAGGGCAAGATTGTAGGCCACCACCTCGTCCTGAACGACATAGGATGCGACGCTATCGGGCTTTAGCAGCGCATGCGCGTCCACGATCGTGTCGGCAACGCTGCCGAGATAGCCGCCGAACGCAATCTTCTGCGCTTCCGCCAGTTGCGGATTGGCGAGACTTGTCAGCGAGCGCCGCATCTCGTTGGGGGCGAAGTAGAGCGAGGGGCAGCCCGTCGGCTTCACGAACTTCATGCCCTGTTCCTTGAGGAACTCGGCTGTGAAATAGCCGCGGGTGAGGAAGAAGCTCTCCTTGTTCCTCAAGACCTCGAGGAACTTGAGCGTGCCGGCCGGCAGCAGTTCCTTCAGGCCTTCCTTCTTCTGAATGCCGATGCCCATCACCACGACCGGCATCTTCAGCTTTGCGAAGATTTCCGCTTCCAGATCGGCGGAATAGCCCGGCCGCAGGAGATTGGCGGAGGCAAACACGCAAAGATCGAACTCGCTGTTGACGCGCTCGTAGAGCTCGTTCGAGTCACGGTTGTTGGCGAGATGCCAGAACGGCAGGTAGGTGACGTCATGACCACGCAGGCTCTCGGCCGCGCCTTCGCCGATCAGGTAGTTGCCGGTGTTGGCAATCCTCCTGACCTGGGAGATCAGATCCTTCCTGGTCCTGGTCTGGTCGAAATAGGGGCGGTGAATGACGGTCGTACCGGAGACGTCCGCAATCGTCCGCTGCAGATAGGATGGAATTCCCGTAAGCAAGATACGCATAACAGTCCTCTGAACCGAAAGAGATGGCTCTTGGAGCGCCGCGCGTCCTTTCGGACGCACTAAGGACGCTCTAAATCTTTGAATCTACGCATTGGCCCGGAAATCGATTCCGCTTTTCGGGCCAATGCGCTGGGCCGTTAGAGCCCGATGCCGATTTCGCGAAGCGTGATCCGGAAGGCGCGTTCGCGATCGGAATACCTGTCGACAAGTTCGGTCGTGTTGATCTTTGCCAGATGATCGGCGACGAACTCGGCGCGGTTTTCCGCCTTGTCGATCTCGTTGATGTCGACTGCAGGAAGGCCGGTGAAGCCGAGCATTTCGCGCATCCGGTCGTCCACCGCCACCATCAGGCTCGGCACGGCCGCCTGCATGGCGATGATCGACCCATGGAAGCGTCGGCCGAGGTTGAAGTCCATCGACGAGGCCCAGGCGCGCCAGGAATTGTTGTCGAAGAATGTGCGAATCTCGAAGCGCTGCTTCTCGCGTTCCGTACCGGGATAGGCGACTTCGCCGATCATGAGCCCCGAGGCCGAGTCGTAGACGCGGTTTTCCTCGTTGGGCTCGACCTTCATGTCGAAGTGGAGGAACTCGTCCTGCACCACATACTGCGGCACGGTATCCTGCGGGGCCAGCGCGTTCGCATCGAGGATCGCATCCTGATTGCCGCCGAGATAGCCGGAAAAGATCGTCCTCGCCTTGCCGATTTTTACGCTCGGCAGCCTCTTCATGGACTTGCGCATGTTGTCAGGCATGAAATAGACGGAGGGGCAACCTGTCGGACGCACGAACGAAAAACCCTGATCCTTCAGGAAGCCCGCCGTCTCGTAACCGCGCGTCAGGAAGTAGTGCTCGCGCTCCTTCAGGACCGCCAGCAGCCGCTTTGTGCCTTCCGGAAGGTTGTTTTCCAGATCCTTCCGGCTCTGAAGGCCGATGCCCAGCATCACGATCGGCATGTTGAGCTGGCTCAGCACCTCCGCTTCCGCGTCAGCGGAAAGTCCCTTGCGCAAGAGGTTCGCGCAGGTGAAGACGCAGATGTCGAAATTGGCATTGAACTCCTGGAGTCCCGTGCCGTTCTTGCTCAGATTGTAGAGATGCCAGAAGGGAACCTGCTTGGCATGCGGTGCGAGCGCGCGCAGGGCGCCCTCACCGATCAGGTAGTTACCGGTGTTGCTGATGTTCCGCATTTCCTGCAGGAAATCGTCTTTGGTCTCGGGTTGCTTCTGGCGCTCCGCATAGGAGACCGACAATCCGTGAGCGCCGTTTGCAAGGCGCGTATAGTGACCAGGAATACCCGTCACAAGAATTCTTGGACGCATTGAGCTGGACCTTTCTGCTTAAGATTGGCGGGGCATTCAGCCCAACGCCGCGACCTCGGGGTTGGCCGTCGACTGCTCGCGGAAGACCGCGGCTCGCGACAGCGACGAATTCTTCACGGAACCATCGCACCACGACAGGAACTCCGAGAATGAGGATGACCAGGAGCGCCGCGCGGCGGTCCTGATACAGCCCTCCATGAGCGGAGCGAGTCTGTCGCGGCCATGCGCGACTTCTTCGATTATCCGCGCCAGATCCCTCACCACCTGGGGATCGGAAGGTGCATTGATGAGGATGCCGTCCTCGCCGTCCACAATGAGTTCGTCGACCGCGCCGACGGCTGTGGCGATGGGAACGCAGCCGAGTTGCTGCGCCTCTGCGATCATCAGCGGAGCACCCTCCCAACGCGAGGGCATGACGAGAACGTCGGCCCAGCCGAGCGCCTTGATCAGATCCTTGCTGGCAAAGACGGGCGGCCGCACGTCTACGCCCAGGTCCTTCAGTCGCTCGCTCCAGGAGACGGTGGAATCGGCAAGGATTTCCCCACCGATTGCACGGGCATCGAAGGGCACATCGGACGCGCGCAGTTCCCCGAGCGCCGCCGCCAGCCGGTCAATGCCCTTCTGCTGATCGAGCCGCCCCATGTAGAGAAGCCGCAGGCGGTCGTCCTTGCGTTCGATCCGCCGGACAGCCAGGACCTCTGCCAGCGCCTTGGGCGGCACCGAGAAGCTCGCGCCGTTCGCAACCGCGAAGACCTTCTCGTGAGGGACGCCGTAGCTGTGGAGATAGATCTTGAGCTGCTCCGAGCAGGTCAGGAAGGCGTCGTAGCAATGCTCGTGGGCGATCGCCGCGAAGGGCTGGCCGGCGGGCCGCTTGAAGGCGGTGTTGTCGACGACGTGAAGATAGCAGGCAGTGCGCGTCCCTTCGGAGCGAAGCCGCGCGATGAGGGGGTGCACGGCCATCACGTGGTTGTTGATGACCAGGTCGAAACCCGAAAGCTGTCCCTTCAGCGCTTCCCAGTCAACCGGATGCCCTTCGGCGATGAAGTCGTGTCCAAGGAAGGACCCCGACCCGCCCCAGGCCGGTATCCCGGCATCCCAGAAATGGATGTAGTCGAAGCTTGCGTCGAATTCGTCGATCACATCCATCCGGGACGTGCCGAGAACGAAGAGATGGGTCTCGTAGCCCACCGCTTTCAACTCGCGCGCAGCGGCATAGACGACCTTCTCGGCCCCACCGAACGAAGCGTTCGGCACGAGCAGCGCCACGGTCTTCTTGCCCTCGCTGTGCCCGAGCGGCAGAACCGGCGAGCCGCCGATCTCCCTGCGCAGCGCCTTGTGCATGTCCGTGTAGGGCACGAGCCGCGCCGGGCGCCAGGTCCACCGCTTTCCGGCGGTGTGGCGCAGCGAACTGGACGCGATCGCGTTGACGCAATTGACCATCACCTGCTGGGGCGTGATGAGGGAACGACGCGGCAGGCTCCGCGGGAAGGGAAAGCGCACCTTGAGCACGGTCGAGGTCGGCCACACCTGTTGGCCGCCGATGGAGGCGAACCAGTCCAGCGCGTTGTTGTGGATCACATCCTGAACCAGCCGGGTCGGCAGAAAGATGAGATCGGAAGAACCGATGTTCTGCCCGCCCGCCCCGTGCTCGATTGGCTCGATCTTGCGCTGGGCGGCGTCGTTGGCGAGCTGGACGAAGACGACGTTGCTGTTCTCGCTGAGCCGCTCCAGGTGTGCGAGCACGTTCGGCAGCATGCGCGAACGCCGCAGGAGGTCGAGAGCCGCACCGCTTCCAGCGACCATGAATGGCGGGAAATGCACGTTGTCCGGCTCGCCGATGTTCGCCCAGAACGCTGGGATGATGTCGTCAAGGCGCAACACCGTCGGCGGCTTGTTGGGGTCGGTGAAGAAGGAGAGCCCACCGTCTTCCGTGCGGGCAAACAGGTAGCGCGGGCACTCCTCGTGCTCGAAATCCACGAGCATCGGCCGCTGGAACAGCGGCCTGTGACGCTTTCTGAGGAAGCTGACCGAGGTCGCACGTTCGCGATTGGCCTCCTTGAAGCGGCTCTCCGCCCTCAGCCGGTATTCGAAGGCGGTGTCGTGGCAGGGCGTGCCGACAAAGCCGCTTTCGATGCAGGACAGCCAGAACTCCCAGTCCTCGAATCCGTTTTGCCGGTCGTCGTTGAAGCGGACGCCTTCCTTGAAAACGTCGATCGAGATCATCGATCCGGTATCGCAAATATTGTCGGTGATGCAGTGGACCAGCCGAGAGTAACGGTTGCCGTAGTGGGCACGCCAGCTCACCGAAAACGTGTCGATATTGGTATAGACCCAGCCGCAGCCACTGGAACGGAGCTCACTATACAGCGTCTCTATGGTGCCGGGCAGGATGCGGTTGTCGGCGTCGAGGAAGTAGACGCCACGCGCCTCGGGGAAATGCTCGAGGACGAATTCGATCGCGCGATTGCGCGCGCCGCCCGGCCCGGCGTTCTGGCCGAACACGACGTGGACGGAAGGATGGGTTGCCGCGTAGAGCAACAATTGATCGAACGTCTCATGTCGCGGATCGCCGTCGACCGAGATGACGACGACCACTCTGCAGGAGTGAAGGTTCGACGCCAGGACCGACTCGATCGCTTCAAGCGCCAGTGCCGCATGACCGTAGAGCGGCATGGCCACGGCAATCAGGTCAGAAAGCTCGGCGTCACCGGACATCGGCGACCTCCGTCGATTGCTTGACCAGCCTGAAACCGGAAACCTTCAGCCAGGAGAAATCGACCGAGTCCGTCACCGCACGGCTGAGAATCATCAGGTCCATCGGGCCGCGTATCGGCTCATCCAGCTGGATGTTGATGTTGACGGTCTGCTTGGAGGTGACTTCGCGCCAGCCGCTGAAGTAAGCCGACGGCTTGGCCGCGCCCTTTCGCGCAAGCTCGGCCACTTCGGATCGCGCATTTGAGTTCGCCGGGGCGAGCAGGAAGCTGACCGCCGCGGGCGCACCTTGCGGATGATCGATAACGGCGCTGGCCGAGAAAGATATCGTTCCGGGCTCGACGGCACGGCTGATTGCGCCGGCAGTGATGCCGCTCGGCAGCGGATGGCAGACGATGGCGTGCTCATGATCGAGGAAGCGCACCGTCTGGAACTCCGGCACGATGGGCGTGACCGAAACGTCCGCGATCTGGCTCAACGTGTCGACCGCAAGACGATAGTCGACGGTGAACTGTCCTTCGAGCAGATTGCTCGGCGCGATCATATTGGGTGCGCTGGCGGGCTTGACCCCAGGCAGGCCCGTGAACACGCGGAACGCCAACGGACGCAGGTCGAGATCAGGATGCGGAACCTCCGAGCGCGCCGAATACCGTTCGCCGGCTATCGGGTGGCCGAGCGAGAGCCCCGCGGTCTCGGGTCCGGTCGCGGAGACCCGCAGCCGGAGCGTACGCGCCCCGCCCCCACAGGCCCGCGGCAGCGAGAAGAAGTTCCAGGTCGGGACGAGCTGCGCATACGGCACCGTCCACTCGGCGATGCCTTCACCGCTCTCCAGATAGCTCAATGCGACGACGAGCTCGCCACTGGCCTTCGGTACGCTGTGGAAGTGAAGCGCAAACCCTGCCACGCCAAGGCTCGATACCGGCAGCAACTGCTCGATAAAGGCATTGGCAAGCAGTTGCCCTATCCCCTCGTCCTTTGGATCGGAATAGGGGTCGTGGGCAAAAATCTCGGAGACCGGCTCCCAGTTGCGGGCCTGGAATGCATCCTCGAGCGACCGGTAGTTTTCCAGAAGCGTTTCGCGTTCCCGCCGCAGGATTGCAAGTTCCGAGGTGATCGAGGCGCTGTACCGGGCAAGCCGGCCGACACCGCCCTCGGTCAACGCCTGCAACAGCGCGAAGCTGTCCGATCTGGCTGCCGGATCCAGCCGCTGGACGGGAAGCGCAGGCACGGTCCCAAGTGATTCGAGCAGCGGCAAGCGCTCCCGCAGATCAGCCTCCCCGTCATCGGAGAGGGCCACGGCGATCAAGGGAAACGCATTCTGCAAGGTCGCAGAGCGATAGTCACTCGCCTCGAGATAGGTGACCAGATGTTCGACTTCACTCCCCTCGAAAGCGGAGCGATCACGGCCCGAGGCCGCTATCAGCTTTCTTGCCGCCAGTCGTTTTCCAATGCCGGAAGACTTCAATTCTTGCACGCACAGCCTCTGAAGAATTTTGCCGCAACAAAACCAAAAGACGCTGGACATTCAGTTGTTTAGCCAAATCATCAGGCGTCGTTAGATGGAACGTAGCAACTAATCTTGCGCCGCACAATAATAATATTCAATACAAGTCAAGAAATGTAATTCGGATATACTTAAAAATTCAAAGTAATATTCTTTAATTTTCCGCCGCTGCGTGATGGCGAAGTGATTTTCCTGCCAATTTTTCGATAATGCCCTGCTGACGATCAAGGCACTCGGCCAGTCGGAAGCGTCTCTCGACCGTCCGGCGCGCCGCGGCACGCATCGCCAGGTGGCTTTCCGGGCTCTTCAGGGCGCCGAGGATGGCCTCGGCGAGCGCATCGGTGTCGAAGAATGGCACCAGCAGGCCATTCCGCCCGGCGCGTATGACTTCCTGAACGGGCGCGGTGCCCGATCCGATGATCAAGGCGCCACAAGCCATTGCCTCCAGCACCGACCAGGACAGTACAAACGGATAGGTCAGATAGAGATGCGCCGAGGATATCTGGAACAGTTGCCGTAAAACCGAATGCGGAACCACACCGGTAAAGACGATGTTCTCCTGCGGTATGTCCAACGACGCGAGCAGGTGGTCTTTCCACGGCCCGCCGCCTGGCGGTGGCACACCGTAACTGGTTCCATCGCCTCCAACGAAGACGAACAACGCATCAGGACGCTGCCGCACAACCTTGGCTGCCGCCTCCAAAGCCTGTGGAAACCCGCGATACGGCTCGAGGTCGCGTGCCGCGAACGTGACGATGGGAGAGCCACCAGCGCTGAGTACGCGCCCGTCCGGAAGTTTGACGGAGGCCGTGGGGTCCGGCCGAAACCGCGCCGTATCGACACCTTCATGGCACACCGAAATGCGCTCCTGGGCGTCGGCCGGGTAAAGACTTCTCTGCCAGTGGGTGGGGCTGATGCCGGCCTCGATCGCATCGAGGGTCAAGAGCTGGGCGATGTTGCGAAGCCGCAGCCTCTTGCGCGTCTCGAGATCAGGCTGATCGTCGGGGGAGAAACCGATGTCTGCCCCTTCCGATCGATAGAAAAATTCGCAGTAACCCAGTGTGGGCACCTGAGGCAGGACGTCCTTCAGGAACATCATGCTGCCCCAGCCGATATGGCCGACGACCACATCAGGCACCAGACCCTGCCGTGCCATGACGTCGAGCGTTTCGGCAACGCGATGGCCGATTCGCGTATGGTGATCGGGAATTCCCATGTGCCGGGCCATGTGAGGATTTGCACGCGGGCCCGGCTCCGCTCGATGTCGAATGACCCGAACGGAAGGAATTTTCTGGTCGATGGTCTCAGTGATGAGGCTGACCTCATTGCCAGTCTGCAAGAGCTGGTTGGCCAAGGCGGCGAATTGGCCGAAGCCACGTCGATGGACAAACGCTACGTGCATCACGACCAGCTCGCCACTGCCAAGACCACCGCCCGACTCACTGCTTAGATGCCAAACCGTGAAGCGCTGCCCCAGGCCAGTTCGAGCCTGTGCAACGTCTGGAAGGCGGTCTCCAGCATACGCTGGTCGTGATCGCCACGATTGACTGCGCGCTCATAGATCATCGCTGCATCTCTGAGACTTGCCCGCAGTCGCCGCCCTTTCTCCGTCAACTTGATTCGCGCAGAGCGCTTGTCGCGCTGGGAGGCAACGCGATCGATGTAGTCGCCGTCGGCGAGCTGCTTCAAATAGTATGAAACATTTGAACCAACATAATGCCCACGGTCCAGAAGTTCGGCCACCGAAAGTTCTGAATCGCCGATGGCGAGAAGAACCATCGCCTGCGCCGGACCGATATCATCCACACGAAGCTTGGTTAGCTCCGCGCGCACAAGACCAGAAAAACGCCGACTTGCCCGTTCCATGAGACGAGCAAGTTCGAAATACGTAAGCTGCCGGACGTCGCCAAACTCGGCATCCTTAGGATGCTGGAAATCAGCTTGAGCCCCCTGACTCTTACCTTGAACTATAGAATCATCAGCAAGTTCTGCGGATAGGTAGAGCACACTCTCTTCTTTCATCCCACTCTCCAGTATGGAAAAATACTTCAAAAATTGAAGTAGTTTTCAAACATGCCCATTCCTCCCAATTAAGCTGAGCTTGCATAACTCCTCCCTTCTGTGCCAGATTGTCCGAAGCAATACTATGCATCTGTCCAATTATAACCGAATCTGCCCTCCAACAGATTGACGTAACGTTAACTTTAGGCAAATCGCCATGCGTGATACTGTTCAAAACGAGACAAGAAGCAAGAGTCAAAATTTGGGTATCGGAGAACAAAAAAACTCCGGGTTACTCATCTTGCAAGCGAAGCGTGTATTCTTGTCCGGCTTGCTATATGCTGCCTCACTCAGCGTATGCCTGAACATACTGCAACTCACGATGCCTTTATTCATGCTGCAAGTGCATGACCGGGTGCTCAATAGTCAGAGCTTGGACACGCTTGTCATGCTGACCGTGCTTGCGATCGGCGCCCTCGTGGTTCTCGGCATCCTGGAGTACATCAGAGCCCTCTCTTTCCAGGCAATCGGGGGCGCGCTCGTGCGCCGCCTGAACATGCCGGTCCTGGCCGCCGCCGTTCAGGCTTCGGTCGACCAGGGCCTGTCGCGCGCGACCCAGTCGCTTCGGGATATTGCGGAGTTGAGAAGCTTCCTGACCTCTTCAGCGGTGAGCGCGCCGCTCGATGCGGCCTGGTCGCCGATCTTCCTCGGTGCCCTTTTCCTCTTGCACCCGCTTTTCGGCCTCATCGGAGCCGTCTCCGTAGCGCTCCTGCTTTGCGGCGGCCTGGTGACCGACATGTTGACGCGTCAACTGACCAAGGAAGCGAATCAGACGAACGTCGAAGCCTTGTCCAAGATTGGCGCATCCCTGCGCCATGCGGAGGCGATCGAGTCCATGGGAATGCTGCCGGCCCTGGCCAGCCGTTGGCGCGCCCTGCAGCTGCAATCCCTCGGCGCCTTTGAAACGAGTGGAAGCAGGAGCAAGGCGATGTCATCCATCACCCGCAGCCTGCGCTATTCCATCCAGATCGTCACCCTGGCCGCCGGGGCGTTCCTCGTCCTGGAGCAGGCAATCACGCCCGGCGCGATGATGGCATCGAGTATTCTCGTCGGACGCCTCCTGATCCCCTTTGACACGATCATCGACAACTGGCGGCAATGGGTTCTCGCGATCGCAGGCTGGCGTCGACTTGAGGCCACTCTCAAGGCGGACCTTGCAATCCGCCAGACGATGCCGACGCCGCATTCGTCGGGCGACATCGTGATCGACAAGCTGGTTTACGCGGCCCCGGGCGTTGACGTGCCGATCATCAAGGGTATCTCGTTTTCCCTCTCCCCGGGCGAGGTGCTCGGCGTGATCGGCCCGTCGGCCGCCGGCAAGTCGACGCTCGCGCGTCTGCTGGTCGGGATACTGCGGCCCACGTCCGGTGGCGTCTTCCTCGACGGCAACAACACCTTTCTCTGGGAGCGCAGCTCGTTCGGCCAGGTAGTCGGATATCTTCCGCAATCGGTCTCGCTGCTGGAAGGCACGATCCGCGAAAACATCGGGCGAATGGCGGACAGCGATCCGTACAAGATACTGGAGGCGGCCCGGCTGGCCGACGTTCACGAGATGATCGGACGCCTGCCGCTCGGGTACGACACGCCCGTCGGCGACGGACATCTCACCCTCTCCGGTGGGCAGCGGCAGCGCATAGCGCTGGCTCGCTGCCTCTACAACCGGCCCCGCCTCATCGTGCTCGACGAGCCGAACGCAAACCTGGACTCGATTGGCGAGCGGGCCCTCATCCGGGCGATCCAGCATGCGCGTGAGGACGGCGCCATGGTCATCATCATCGCGCACCGGCCGGCCATCATGCAGGTCGCCGACAAGCTGCTCGTGCTCGAGAATGGCCGCATCACCCAATTCGGTCCACGCGCTGACGTGGTCCCAGCCACATTGCCCGGCGAACCGCGCCGCGAGGTAACCGCGATATGACCGAGAAGAAGACCCTTGCGGTTCGCCCCGACGTTGCCGAAAACGCCGTGCGGCGACACCATCCGATTTATCTGGGCTCCGGCCACCCGGATCTGGAACACGAACAGTTCGATAACCGTTCGCCGCTCCGCCGACTTGTCATAGCGGGGCTTGCCACGGTCATGGTGTCCTTCGGCGGTTTTTTTGCCTGGGCGTTTTCGACCGAACTCAGCAGCGCGACGGTCGCCAACGGCACCGTGATCGTCGATTCGAAGCGCAAGACCGTCAGCCATTTTGAGGGCGGCGTGATGAGCCGCCTCCTCGTACAGGAGGGCGACAAGGTATCCGCCGGCCAGCCCCTGATTGAGTTGGAGGACACCCGAGCCCGTTCCAGCCTGCAGTCGCTCCAAAGCCGGCGCATCGGCCTGATCGCAAAACTGGCCAGATTGAAGGCCGAACAGGCTGACGCGCCGCAGATCGATTTTCCAGACGATTTCGAAGGCACCCGGAACCTTGCGATCGACGACTCCGTCAAGGCAGAGACAATCTTCTTCGAAAAGCGGCGCGAGGCCAAGATCGGACGGGTAGACGTCCAGAAGAAGACCATCGAGGAATATCTCGAACAGGCGAAGTCTCTCGGCATTCAGATCCAGGCGACCGACCGGCAGATCGGCCTCATCAACGAGCATCGGACGGTGATAGCGACGCTGGTAGAGAAAGGCGCCGCATCGCGCACGCAGCTCATCGAGGTCGAATCCAAGCTCAGCGAGCTTGCGAGGGAACGGAGCGAACTCGTCGGCGACAAGGCCCAGGCAGAAAAGGCCGGCGCCGGGGCGCAGCTTGCACTGACCGGAATCGAAAGCGAGTTTCAGTCGACGATTGCCGGCGAAATCACAACGGCACGCGTCGAACTCGCGGATGTTGAAGAGCAGATCACCGCCTCGAAGGATGTGTTGCGGCGCCTTGAGATCCGCTCTCCGCAGGACGGCATCATCAGTGACATCTTCCTGCGCACCCCCGGCAGCGCGGTCACGGCCGGCCAGGCGCTGCTCGAGATTGTTCCGGAAAATGAGCCACTCCTGATCGAGATGCGCGTCAATCCTCGTGACATCGACAGCATCGCCGTCGGTTCCCACACGCAAATCCGGTTGACGGCCTACAATCAGCGTTCCCGCCTGCCTATGGAAGGCGCCATCACCTATGTCGCCGCCGACCAGTCTGTAGATGAGAAGTCGAACTCCGCATACTTCGTCGCACGCGCCAGGATCGATGCGGCCTCGCTCGCGGCCAGCCCAGATGTGCGCCTCTATCCCGGCATGCCCGCGGAGGTGCTGATCATCCACAAACCGCGCCTTGCAATTGACTACCTCACCTCTCCAGTCGTCGAGAGCTTCAACCGCGCCTTCCGGGAAGATTGATACGTCGGTACCGAAGTCGACGTATATTGCGCCGAAACTACTTCAATTTTTGAAGTTATTTGCGAATAAAATGGGATGATTTTACTACCTAAGAACCGATATTACTAAAATAGTACATCACTAAATCTAACTAAACGAAATATATTTTCCATTCCCAGGCATTTATATCCTGAGATATGCTTGCCTTGTCCTTCTTTCCAGTGCACATTCCCCACGCGCAATCGTCGCACCCAGCGCCGATTACGCGTCAGTGTAACCCTGTAGAGGAGAGGCAGATGGCCACTTTGGAAGGCGGCGCATATGACGACGCCCTGTTCGGCTCACGCTTCAACGACTTCATTCGCGCCCACGGGGGCGATGATTTCGTGAGCGGAGGCAACGGGCACGACCTCATGTTCGGTGAGGACGGTGACGACATCATGTTCGGCGGAAAGGGGAACGACACCCTGTTCGGCGGCGAAGGTAATGATCTGCTGAACGGCGAGAATGGTGACGACACCCTCGTCGGCGGCTGGGGCGACGATCTCCTGTACGGCGACAAGGGCAATGACATCCTGCTCGGCGGACATGGAAGCGATCTGTTGTCCGGCGGCAAGGGCAATGATGTGCTCTACGGCGGCGATGGCGACGACCTCATCGACGGCGGTGCTGGCAACGACGTCATGGCAGGTGGTGCCGGACACGACATCTTCGTCTTCGACGGCGGTGGCGGAAATGACGTCATTCTCGACTTCACCCCCGGCGAGGATCTCCTGCAGATCTCGAAGGACATCAACGGTCTCGACGTGTCTTCGCCCGAAGACGTCGCCTCGCGTGTCACGCAGGTCGGCGGCAATGTCGTCGTGGATCTCGGCCATGGCGATACGCTCACATTGGTTGACGTCGATGCAGACGACATCCAGGCCAATCCCGAGAACTACTTCACAGTTCACTGAGCGTGAGCTCGGCGCGCCCTGCTTCCTCCCGTGGGGCGCGCTTTCCGATCCAGAGGGGTAGCGCGTGACGTTGGACGAATCGAGAAACGCCGCTGGCGATTTCAGGAATGCAAAGATCTTCCGGCTCGGTACTGACCTGGCCGTCCTGATCTGGGATCTCCCCCCATCCCCGTCAGCCGCGACACGGTTCACGTTGTCCATTGACCAGCCGCCGGTACCGCTCGTCAGCATGCTGCTGCCGCTGGAGAACGGCCGGCAACGCATGTTCTGGGCGATGCGGCCGTCAAATCGGTCGGAGCGTGTTGATATCCGCGCGGAAGACGGCCGGACCGCCGACACCCTCGTGATGCAGCCTGCGCACACATATGCACCTGTCGATGTGGAGTCGCTGTTTGCCGATCTCGCGCCGGAAGCCCGCATCAAGTTCGTCAACAACCTGCTGACCGTGTGGCGGAGCGCCTTCCGCATCTCCAGAGACCATCTCTTCAGCATGGTGGTTGAAGACGCCCTCTACGCGCTCGTACCCGAGCCGCGGTCCGCCAGCATCGTGTGTCAGGTTGCGCAAGGGCGCCACCTCATTGAGACGGCAATCAATCGGGATCTGGGCGACATCACCGCGATCTATGCGGTCGGTGCAGCGTCGATCTCGCGCATGTCCGTGAGCCTGGTCCTCGGACGCAACGCGAAACAGGGCTTGCAGCCGTGCCACTTCATCGGTGAGGCGCCGTTCCCTTCCCCTCCGTATCTGATCGTGCTCCTCAGCAAGAACGGCGTCGCCGTTCGTCAGCTTTCCGACAGCAGGCCGCGTCATCCCAGCCTCCAGAGCTGGTGGGGCAAGAACCGCGATGCGGTGGAACTGCGCGAGTTGATCGTGCGCAGTCTTGCGTCGTTGCCCGAAGCGGGATCGGCCACGGCCATCGACCTGCAAGTCCGGGCACCGCTGGCAACCCGCCAGGTCGCCAAGTCGTCCATGCATCCGTCCGGAGAGGTCGATCTCGCGCTTGCGCTCCAGGATGGTCTGCTGGCCGGCGGCTGGTTTCATGCGCCCTCATCCGCGCTCGCCGGTATCGACTACGTCAAGGAGGACGGCACAGCCGTACCACTCGACGCAAACAGCTACGAATTCCCCGCATGGGCACAGGGCAAGGACGAGAAAAGCAGGACCGATGTGACCGGCTTCGTCGCCTGGGTCCCGCTGGCAAAATCTCCGGGACCGCTCCTGCAGCCACGCTTCCAGATGCGCCTTGCCTCGGGAGCGGTAACCCCGTTGGTCCCGAAGCTCCAGCCTTTCGAGCCTGCGGCACAACGAAACCATGTCCTGCGCGCCGTGCCGCCGCAGCACGCAATCGACGGTGCCTTCCGCACGATCCTTGCCCCCGCCCTCCAGGACGTGGAACGGCGGTTGGGCAAAACCATAGAGGTCAGCTCTACGAAGGACTACAGCCTCACCAGGACTGCGCCCCTCGTTTCCATCGTCGTGCCCCTCTACAAGGTCCTCGACTTCCTGCGCTTCCAGTTGTCGGGGATGGCGACGGACCCATGGCTCGCCGAGAACGCGGAGATCATCTTTGTCCTTGATTCACCGGAGTTCCAGGACGAGACGGAGCACCTGCTGGGCGGCCTGCACCTTCTGCACGGGCTGTCGATGAAACTGGTCGTCATGAACCGCAACGGCGGCTACGCGCGAGCCTGCAATGCCGGCGCCCGTTTTGCGCGTGGCACCATCCTAGTGATGCTCAATTCGGATGTCGTGCCATGCGGCCCAGGCTGGCTCCAGGTGTTGTCGCGGCCGCTCCTGGAAAGCAGCACGCTGGGTGCAATCGGCCCCAAACTGATCTTTGAAGACGGATCGCTGCAGCATGCCGGGCTCTACTTCGCCCGCGACCAGCGCGGAATCTGGCTGAACCACCACTTCTACAAGGGCATGCCTGGCGACTACGCGCCAGCGCAACGTGCCCGTAACGTGCCGGGTGTGACCGGGGCTTGCCTTGTGAGCCGCAGGGAAACCTATGAGCAGGTTGGCGGCTTTACCGAGGACTACGTGATCGGCGACTACGAGGACAGCGACCTGTGTCTCAAGATTCGTGACCTGGGGCTCCAGATCGCCTACGAGCCGGCGGCCTGCCTCTATCATTTCGAGCGTCGCTCGATCCGCCGCAGTCAGGACTACATGCGCGGCGTCGCAAGCCAATACAATTCATGGCTTCACACACAGCGTTGGGATGACGACATCACCGAACTGATGGCGAACCAGTTCGGGAAAGACCCGGATCAGCCTGCTGTCGCGGGTGGCAGAATCCGGGAAAGGAATGCAGCATGACGCAAGTGGCACTCGTACAGCCCTCCGCGCCGGCCCGGCTGATCGATGAAGATCGCGTTCGCTGGCTACTCGATTCCATTCGTGGCAACCGTTTTCTGCCGCAACCGGATTCGAACAACGTCTTCGTGGGAGATGGGGATTTTCGCGCTATCGGAGCGGAATTTCTCGGCCATTTCATTCGCATCGGCGGCCTGCGCGAAGATAGCCGCGTGCTCGACATTGGTTGCGGCATCGGCCGGATGGCGGTGCCGCTTACCCAGTATCTGGACCCGCAGGCTGGCCGCTACGATGGCATCGATCCGGTCGAGGGTGGCATCGACTGGTGCCAGCGGACGATCACGCCGGTCTATCCCAATTTCAACTTCCAGCGACTGGACATCGCACACGAGCTCTACAATCCGGGCGGCAAGATCAGCGGCAAAACCTTGGCGCTGCCTTTCCCGGATCGTCATTTCGACTTCGTCCTCATGACGTCCGTCATCACACATCTGCCGCCGGCCGAGATCCTCGCCTACCTCGCCGAGGTTCGCAGGATCCTGGTGCCCGGCGGCCGCCTGTTCATGACCGCGTTCGTGGTCGACAGGATCGCTGCGGCAAACGAGAACGGGCGGCGCGACCCGCGCCTGGCTTTCCGGCGCTATGGCGAAAGCCCGTGCTGGTTCGTACCCGACCAGCCGCCGCTCGCAGCGGTCGGCTTCGAGGATGGCTTCCTGGACAAGGCGCTCGGGAGGTCCGGTCTCTCGCTTGCCCTGAAGTCGCTTGGGCATTGGCGCGGCACGAACGCGGCCCACCATCAGGACTTCATCGTGGCCAAGCGCCGGGGAGACGGTCGATGAGCAAGCGCATCCTGGTCGCCGCCCACAACCATCCGTCCCTCCATCCGGGTGGCACGGAGATCTTCGCCCACGACCTGTTCCGCGCCTATCAGCGCGCGGGGCACGAGGCACTGTTTCTCGGAGCGACGAACCAGATCCATCGCGAGGCGCGGCCGGGCACGAGCTTTCAGGGCATCGGTCCGGCGGGGGACGAGGTCCTGCTGTGGTCCGGACACTTCGACCGCTTCTTCATGAGCCAGATCGACCTCTATGGCGTGGTGCCTGACGTGACGGAGCTGCTGCGCGATTTCCGGCCGGACGTGGTCCACCTCCATCACCTGCTTCTGCTTGGGGCCGAGTTTCCTCACATTGTCCGCCGCACCCTGCCTAACTGCCAGATCGTGATGACGCTCCATGACTATTACTCCATTTGCCATCACGATGGCCTCATGGTGCGGACCGGCAGCAAGGAGCTTTGCTACCAGGCCAGCCCGGACCGCTGCCATGGGTGTTTCAAGGACATTCCGCTCGATCGCTTTACCTTGCGCGAACGCCATCTGAAGGCCCTGCTGAGTACCGTCGATCACTTCGTTTCGCCGAGCGCCTTTCTAAAGGAGCGCTACGTGCAGTGGGGATTGGCGGAAGATGCGATCAGCGTCATTCCCAATGGCATCCCCACTCGAAACGTCAGTGCGCAAAGGGAGATGCTCGAGGGCGGACGACCGGTCTTCGGATACTTCGGAAATCTCAACCCCTGGAAAGGGGCGACCGTCCTGCTCGAGGCCGCGCGCCAGCTTCTGGCCGATGGCATCGACTTCGAGCTTCGCATGCACGGCGGCGCTCCGTTCCAGAGCAAGAATTTCGTCGAGGAAATAGATCTTCTCTTTGCCGAAACCGCGCCTTCCGTGCAGCGCCGGGGCCCCTATCGGCGCGAGGATATCGGCGACCTGGTGGCCGCGGTCGATTGCACCATCGTTCCCTCCATCTGGTGGGAGAACGCACCGCTGGTCATTCAGGAAGCCCAGGCGCAGGGGCGTCCCGTCATCGCCAGCAACATCGGCGGAATGGCCGAAATGGTCGAGCACGGCGTCAACGGCCTGACGGTTCCGCCCAATGATGCCCGCGCGCTCGCCTCGGCGATGCGCCACGTACTGGAACAACCGAACCTGCTGCGTCAGCTCTCCGCGAACACTCGCGAGCCCGATGACATAGACACGACCGCCCGCCGCTACCTCAAGCTGATGGAACCGGCACAGGTTCAGGCAGCATAGGAGAATGCATGGCAAACCCCGCTGAACGACCGGACCCCGCACCGGAACAGGACAACGCCAAACCTATGAACGGCCGGGTCGATGCCATCGACCAGGGCCGGATCTTTGGCTGGGCATTCGATCCGACGGCGCCGGACCAACGGCTGACCATCCGTGTCCTTCTCGATGGCAAGGTAATCGCCGAGGCGGTTGCCGATCGCAATCGTCCCGACCTCAGACGCAACGGAATCGGCGACGGCAAGCACGCCTTTGAAATCGCGCTGCCCGATCCCGTCCAGTCGCGCGCGAACGAGCTCGTCGTCGTCGCCCTGAACAAGAGCGGCTCCGAGCAGACACTGCGCGTTCCCCAGCCGAACGAGCAGGCGGCCGAAGCTCTGATCGCCGCGCCGCTGGCGAAAGTGCTCGACAAGCTCGATGTGCTGATGGCGTCGCAACGGCAGTTGCAGGTCTCGCAGCGCTCCCTGCAGCGCTCACCCGAAATCGATGCCGACAAGACCGAGACCGCTGGTCTGACCGAGATTGGTACCGCCATCGAAGGCCTCGGGGCGAATATCAGTCAAAGACTGAACGATCTCGATGTCCATCTGATGCGGCTCGATGGCGTGATCGCCGGAATGGAGAAGAGCCTGACGACGCTGCAGAAGCGTACGAACGGCGATTTCAAGCCGCTGCTGCTGTTGCTGTTCGTCCTTGTGGGATTTGTCGCGGGTTCCGGCCTCGCCTTGATGGCCAGGCTCTGATGCAAGGAGGGAAAAGCGTGCTGGTTGCAGAACAGTCCCCCCGGTGACGAACGCCGCAGCAGGCAAGCATGGCGCAGGCAGGACAATGCGCCCGGGAAGGGTTATCGGCTGCCCGATTGACGAGACGACCATGCTGATCATCGGGCTCGGCGGCATTGCGACCGGCGAAGTGGTGGTCTACGTCGACGGGGATCGAGCGCGGGCGCGTCACGCATTTGTCTCGAACTGGCGATTGGCCGCCCCCTCGCCGCGGGCCAAGCAGGGCTTCGCGGCGCTGATGCCGACAAGAGGTACGGACCGGGCCCTGACCACGATACAGTTCGGCGAGGAGGGGTCGGGCGCAAGCTACATCTTCGCGCCTCGTCCCGCCTCAGCGGAGGAAGCAGCCACACTGGTGGCGGAATCCGCGGGACCACAATCCGCCGCCGTCATTGACCGGCTCGTTGACATTCTGATGGCCGGCAACATCGGCCGCCGCACTCTCCAGAGCATCACCGCACTGCTGCGGACAGCCAACGCGAGCGATGGTTTTGTCGAGCTGGTCGGCGAAAGCCATGATGGCGCGACCTTCCTGCAGGGCTGGAGCCGCGGCATGGCGCCGGGGCGTTGCCTGGTATCCGTGGTCGGCGCTGCGAAACCGGTCGCAACCGAGTGCGGCATCGCCGTCTTTCCCCGCCCGGACGCTCCCGATGGCGCCTCTGGTTTTGTCGGCCTTCTCGATGCCAACGACGCCACCCGCGCGCTCGACATCGAAGGCCTGGTCTTTCAGGGCCGCGCCGGCTGGCGGTATGCCCCGGCCCATCCGCGAAAGCGCATAGCCGGCCCGCTGGATACGCCAGAACATATCCGGTCGATTCTCATGCGCACGCAAAGCGCACCGGAAGTGCTTCTGTCCCTGCGCGCGGCCGCCAACAGTTTTGAGGGCAAGGATACGGTCTCCTCCCTGCCGTATCCCGTCCGGATGGGAATAGACCGCGCCTACGAGGCAGATGGTGGAAATCTCCTTGTCTCCGGCTGGCTCTATGACCCCGACGATCACGTCGCAGCAGTGAGATTGCGTCGACGCGATGCCGGGGCTCGCCTCGACGAACGCTGGACACGGCTCGATCGACTCGACGTCACGGACAGTTTCGACGAGCAACAGGACTTAGCACCGGGCTTTCAGGGCGGGACGCATGCGCACGGCTTCATCGCCCACGCCCAATTGCCGGGTGGAGACCCTGACACGCCACTTTACTTCGAGCTGACCCTCAGGGATTCACGCCGTGCGTTCCTGCCCGTGAAGCCGACGAAGGTTTCGGCGCGCGTGGCGGCCCTGCGCCAGATCGGTTCCTTCGACCCCACGACCTACGCATTGCCGTCGATCGTCGATGCGCAAATCGTCCCGTTCCTCAGCGAATCCGGAAAGTCCGCGCCGGTCATTGACGCAATTCAGGACGTTGGCCCCTTCGACCAGGAAAACGGCCCGCCGATCATCATAGGCGCCGGAGAAAGTGAAGAGGATATTTCTCCGCTGCTGGCCTTGCTGGCTCTCGATCCGGAGACACGGCACGTGCCGATCGTGGTCGCCATGCCTGCCGACCGCTTTTCGAGGCATGCTGCCCGCCTGAGCGAGCTCGCGCGGTTCTATCGCCTTTCGGTCAGGCTGGTGGCGGCAAAGGGAACCGGCGACGTCTACGACTTGCTTGAAGCAGGCACTGAGGCACTCTCCTGCGAAACCGTCGTGTTGCTCTCCGCCTCGCTGATCCCGCACGGAACAGGCTGGTACGGCAAGCTGGTGTCCACGGCGGCGACCCTGAAAGGAAGCATTGTTTCACCTGTCCTCGCTTACGAGGACCATTCGGTTCGCTGGGCGGGAAGCTGGGTCAATGACGCCCACGACGACCAACCAATCGTCGGACGCTATGCCGGATATCCGCTCAAAGCCGTCACGGCGATGAAGCTGACCCGTATCGCGGCAGCCTCCCTCGAATGTTGCATCCTGCCCAGGGATGCTCTTTCACGCGGAGGCGGCTTTTCCAGCGGTTACCTGGGCTCGCAGGAAAAGGGCTTGGATCTCGGCCTGCGCCTCAGCAAGGCAGGCATCGATTCCTATCTGCTGCCGTCGGTTCACATGTGGGGTTGTGACGAGACGCCCTGCCCGGACACGCCGGCGATTGCGGCGCTTGTGAAAGAGATCGATGGAAAGATCTTCAAGGCCCGATGGCGGCCCACTCTCACCCTGGAAAAGCACTCGCAAGAGGGATCCGCATGAACGAGCAGCTTCGCGTCCTCGTCGTGTCTCACGCGCATCCGACCGTTTCGCTCGGCGGGGCTGAGATCGCATCCCACAATCTGCATCGGGGCCTGAATTCACTGGCGAACGTGGAATCGGTCTACCTGGCGCGTGTCGGCCATCCGGTGCCGCGGCATGCCGCTTCCGCGCTGATGAGCAATCGCCTTGCCGATGACGAGTTGCTCTTCCACACGGACGACTACGACCACTTCTTCCTGTCCAACGGCGATACGCAGGCGATCAGCCGGGACCTTTTGCGTTTCGCGCGCGATCTCAGACCCCATGTCGTGCATTTCCATCATGTTCTCGGCATTGGTCTCGAAGCCCTTTACGCTCTGAGAGACGCACTTCCGCACGCGGCCATACTCGTCACGTTCCACGAATACCTGTCGATCTGCCACAATCACGGGCAGATGGTGAAAAAGCCTTCCGGCCAGCTATGCGAAAGCGCCTCGCCCACCGCCTGCCACGGCTGCTTTCCCGAGATCCCGATCTCGCGCTTCCTGAAGCGGGAGGTTTTTGCGCGCGGGATGCTTGGCCTCGCCGACGCTTACGTTTCCCCCAGCCGGTTTCTGGCGGAACGCTATGTCGACTGGGGCCTCGAGGAGGAGAAGCTCTGCGTCATCGAGAACGGGATCGCCTTGGAAGCAGCGGTGCCCGCGCGAGAATTGCAGGGTCCCAAGCCGCGCCGCAACCGTTTTGCCTATTTCGGTCAGATCACGCCGTTCAAGGGCGTCGACGTCCTGATCGACGCCGTTTCGCGCATACCGAAGGAGATATGGGGCGAAGACTCCTGCCTGATGATCTTCGGCGGCAACCTCGAGCGGCAACCGGTCGAGTTCCAGGAGCGGATGAAGAAGCTCATCGCAGACGCCGGCCAGCGCGTCCGCTTCTACGGCGCGTACCAGAATGCGGACATGCCGCGGCTAATGCGATCCGTCGACTGGGTGGTTCTGCCGTCGGTCTGGTGGGAGAATTCGCCCGTCGTCATCCAGGAGGCCCTGCTCCATGGCCGGCCGATGATCTGCTCCGACATCGGCGGAATGGCCGAGAAGGTGCGTGACGGGAAGGACGGCCTCCACTTCCGCGCCGGCAGCAGCCAGGATCTCGCGGACCGCATCGTCGAGGTATTGAGCGATACCAGAAGCTGGGATCGCCTGCGCGCGACCATGCGTCAGCCGGTCGACCACATGGGCTGCGCGCGTGAACACGTCAAACTCTATCGCAGGCTACTGCGGCAAAGGCTCGATGCTGCGGAGGCCGAGAACCCTGCGCTTCTCTCGCACGCACTTTAGCGAAGCGCACCCGTCTAGACTGAACCAACCCCTTTTGAGCAAGACCGTTCCCAAGGTCGCATGAACTGGAGGCTACCTACATGCACACCAAAGTCCGCAAGGCCATCATCCCCGCCGCCGGTTTCGGAACGAGGATGCTGCCGGCAACAAAGAGCGTTCCCAAGGAACTGCTGCCGATCGTCGACAGGCCGATCCTCGACTACATCGTCGCTGAGGCCTTCGCCTCCGGGATCGAGCACGTCGTCATCGTCACCGGACGCATGAAGGGTGCGATCGAAGACTACTTCGACCACGCCTTCGAGATCGACGTCACCCTACGCAACGCCGGCAAACATGGCCTGGCGGACCGGATGTCGCAGCATACGCCGGGCACGGGAAGCATTTCCTTCGTCCGTCAGCAGCAGGCGCGCGGCCTGGGGCACGCGGTCTGGACGGCGCGCCATATCATCGGCGACGAACCCTTTGCCGTCCTCCTCCCGGACATGCTGATGGTCGACGATGAACCCTGCCTCAAGTCGATGATGGACCTCCATGGCCGTCATGGCGGCAACGTTATCGCGGTCGAAAAGTGCGCGCCCGAGGAGGCTCACAAATTTGGCATCGTGTCCCTGAAGCCGACAGGTGACGGACCTGTCGTGACAGGTCTCGTGGAGAAGCCGGCGCCGGGCACTGCGCAGAGCAACCTGTTCATCTCCGGACGCTACATCCTGCAGCCCGAGATCTTCGACCTCTTGGAGAACCAGTCTCCGGGCGCCGGTGGCGAAGTCCAGCTCACCGACGCGATGATCGCGCTCCTTGGCAAGCAGGAGATCAGGCCGTTCGAGTTCTGCGGTCGCACCTTCGATTGCGGTTCGCCTGCAGGCTTCGTGAGTGCCAACCTGCACATGGCGATTGCCCGCGCCGACCTCGGCGCCAGCGTCAAGATCGAGATCGAAAGCCTTGCCGCGGAGCGGCGCGCGGTCGCCTGAGCCCTGCCGTCCGATCTGCTGCTGCATGTTTCCTCTCCCGAAACCAGGACCTGGTTTCGGGAGATTTGCATTTCTCAGCGGGCCCGACCCGGCGATCGATCCGACTTGGCCCTTGCCCTCCTACACAACCGCCGCTCGGCTACGTGCGATACGGCCGTCCAGTTCCATGATCCGATGGGCGAGACCGGGATCGCCCGGCAGATGCGTCAGGGCGTCTTCGAGCATGATCCGCGCCGTCGCGAGGTTGCCGTCACGAATGTGGCGGTTGGCACGATGGTAGAGAAAGTTTGCCCGCTCGACCCTGGAGAAGTTGGCGCCGAAGTGCGCGTGAAATCGGTCGGCCCAGGCATGGTGGCGCGCTATCGCCGCCACGGCGATCTGATAGGGCCGCATCGGTGCCTCAACTCTGGCTGAGCGGACCAGCGCACGCAGCTTCGCCAGATCGTTTTCGCGGCAGGCCTCGATCAGCGACAGCGCGCGCGCCGTCCCGGTGAAAGCCCTGACCGTGCCATGGCCTGTCATGTGGACCGACATGAGATGCGTCCGCTCCTGCAACGCCGCGATCCGCTCTGCATGTCGGCGATCGACGGCATGGAACGGATCGAAGAAGAGATAGGCGCGGCCGGCTGCGTGATCGGGCGCGACCCCCATGGTGGCGTGGAGGTCGGGCGAAAAATGGCGTGCGAACCGGCCGTCGAATGGAACGGCCTTCGGATCAATCGATACCTGCGGGCAAAACGCGATGGCAACGGTGGCGTCGAAGCGCCTGCGGTAGCGCAACGCCGCGTAGCCGCCCTGCGAGTGTCCGTAAAGAATCCGCTCGGGTGCCGCGCGCAGGATGGGTGCGACCGCCTCGACCGCCTTGACGATGCTCGCCGCCGGAAACCAGTTCGGCCGTCGGCTGATGAAGCCAAGCGCCGAAATATCCGCCTTCTCGCAGAACCGCTGCCCCCAGAACCGCTTGCCGTCCGCCTTCATCTCCATCTCGTTGAACGTGACAAGCAGATAGGGCGACGAACCTATATGATGTATTACTTCAACATTGTCATCGGAAAATACGTTCATATCGATCGCCCGCGATTTAGTTATACTTCAATATTTGAAATATTTCCTCTTACATCAAAGTAAATATAAAACCCGCCCCGAAATCAACAGCGACCCTCGGTCGATTTCATCTTGCGGTGGGTCGCACGATCTCGACGGGCGACGGACGGTCGAGCGAGTGCACAAGAAACCGGAAGGACGGGTACGGACGCATCAAATGGCGACGGTTCCGCGCGGCCCCCCGCGGCTCGCCTCGCCACGGTTGCCTTGAATTTGGACCGGCAACCTGTGTAGAGTACGGGACTTCCGAAGCTCGCATCATCTTCAAGAGTAAAGCCGTGCCAAATCTGGGTGGCTATCTTGCGGTATCGTACTTCGCCGAGCACATCTTCACCGATGCGCTCGATGCTCTCTGGCGGACGAAATGGGAAGAAGCGCACGGTTCCGCCGAGTGGAGCACCGGCACGCCCTTCGGCCTGCTGCGGGCCGAAGGCGCCGTCTCGCTCGGCAAGCCGGCGTTGCGGTTCCGTGGCGCCACGAACGACGTCGAACTCCATCTCACGGGCGCCTGCCGCTTCGCGCTGACCCTCGAGGGTAACGCGGCCGGGGGTGTCTTCGCCGAGATCGATGCGCGCGTGTCGGTTCCGATAAAGCTCATTCCGGCGGAAGTCCTTCTCATCGACAAGACCACGCTCGATCTGACCGGCGTCGCGCTGGACGTGGCCGAGTTGCGGCTGACATGGTTTGACGGCCCCCATGACGGCAATGCGGAACCGGCGTTCCTGAGCGCGGAAGCGCGCGCGGCGCTGACCGATGAGTTCCGCAGGCGGGCGGCGAGATATCTGACCTTCCACATTCCGACCGACCGGATCTTCACCGCGGAACTCGCGGTGATGACGAAGGGCAATCCCGGCTCGATCATCGTCATGCCGTTCGTCAGGGTGGGGCATCTCCGCGTTCTCGACGGCTGGCTGGCGGTTGGCATCGATGCCACGAGTACGGTCGGCGAAACCCATGGCGACGCCATGCTGATCGGACCGCCGCCGGACGTGCCGCCGCCAGGCGTCACCGCCATGCCGCAAGCGGATGCGCAGAACGCCGGCGCGCGGCTGATCGTCGATGCCGCCACGGCCATTGTCTACCTCAAGGCGAATGCGAAATTCGCCCTCCTGATGGCCGCCGCGACACGTCCGAACCTGCACCCGGATATGAACAGCATCGACGTGTCTCTGCAGGAGGATACCGTTGTCCTCACCGCCGTCGGCACGATCGATGCGCCGGATCCCTTCCCCGGGCAAATCCCGTTCTCTGCCGAAATCAGGATCCGCCCCTTCATTGCGCGCAGTACCAGAACCCTCTACGCCAGCATCAAGCCGAAAGTGCAAGCGGACACTCCGTTCTTCCTGGACCTTCTCGCGGGCATCATCGATTTTTTCGGCGGCGACTCGTTTGCCCAGCTGCGGCGTGCGAACAAGAGCGAAATGGCCGCTTTCTTCGGCGTCAGGATCGAGGAGAAAGTGCCCGACGCGCCCGCCCTGACCGTGCGTCTCGAGGGGCGGCAGCTTTCCGTGCGGCCCGATTTCATCGGCCTCTTCGGAGAGGTCGCCATGACGACGACTTACTCGGAGCCGAGATCCGACCCGACGCCGTCCGTGGTCGGCGGCGTCCATATCCGCGAACATTTCCTGAGCCTTAGGCTCACCAACTGGCTGCTCATGATCGATCCCACCTTCCGGATCCGATACCGCGTCCGGCGGGGGTCGAACGGTGCCGAACTCGTGTCGGGAACCACGTGGTCCGGCACGCTGCAGCCCTTCAGCGAACCGATCGACATGTGGGACGACGCCAATGTGCTGGAAACCTTCTACACCGCCGAATTGTCGGTGGAGCGCCCGCCCGGAACCGTCGTCGCCGAGAGCGTCTCGAAGGTGAACGTGATCGATCCCTTCGACCGGTCGCATCCATACGTCCGCTGGCGGAAGCTTCACTACTACACGCCCACCCCAGCGGGCCACGGGCCTCAACCGGTGCCGATCCTCTCGGCCGTCCACCGCACCGCCATTCGGGAGCGCTGCAAATTCTGCGACGACCGCCGCTCACGCTTCGGGACCCCCTATGTCATGCAGGCGCTGGACGCTGTGCCGGCTCCGGAGGAGGAGGGATTGTCGACCCGACTCTGCGCGTACTGCTTCCCGAGCCCATAGGCGACGCACTCATTTCTTCTCATGAGCGATCGGCGAGAGAAACAGAAACGCCGGGCAGCCCATGGGCTGACACCGGCGTCTGTTGCCACTGGCAGAAAATGGCCAACAACAGAGTTCCCGTCGATGACCTAACTTCTGAGAACCCGACAACGGAGGATCAGAGAGCCAGCGATGACGAGAACGATCCGCGAGATTTTACGACAGGTCTTATTGTTGACCTCGAGTTCCGAAGAGACCCGCCCCTCATTTGTACCACAGCATCCGCTCCGGACCAAAACGTTACTGCCCCGGATCCGATCATCCCGTGCGCGCCAGCCGAGTCAGCGCACTGCGCAGCTCGTCCCCTCCTCCCCTTTCAGCATCGCCACTGCCTCGCTGGCGACCTTGCTATGATATCCCGAACGCAGAAAGTCCCGCGGATTTCTCCGCGCGGGGCTTGTTGCAATTTTGGTCGCCGCGGCCTGGGCAGCAATCTTCGTACACACCACCTCCATCCGTAACCGCGTCTCAATGTTTGGCGTTTAGCGTGAACCAATGTTCTGGAATGACCTCCGAAATGTGCTTGTGACGATCGTGCTGAGCTTCGTGATGCTTGCATCTGTGGGCACCGCGCCTCTTGGCGCGGCTGACCAGGCGGACATCAGCAGCTCTTGCTGGACGTCCGGCAGTCTGTCGGAGGACTTGGCCGCTCTTGTTCGCTCGCACGGACGGTGGGCTTGCGGAGACCGGATCTATTCGCTCGAAGGCGAGCGGACGCTGCTGCGTTTTGAAATTGGTCCGGGCGATGTCCTTCCCCGATACCTCTTTTCAAGGCGAAGCGCACTCGCGGCCGTGCATCTGCTGGCGATCGACCGGGACGGCGCGATGCGCCAGACGTCCTTGCCGGCCGGTGAACTGCGCAGCGCTCTTACTGGCGGGTATTTCAAGGCCCCTCTGCCGGTTGTAACCGGCGACACGCGACAGGTCGTCGTCGCGTTCGATTTGCCGAGCCACCGGATGACGCTGGAGAGAGCCTATCTGTCGCCGTCCGACCTTGCTCTCGGCCCGGACCTTCTGCAGCCCCTGCTTCTCTTGGCTGCCCTTGCCGGAATGCTGTCCATGCCGCTCATTTTCAACGCGGCCTTCTACCGGATCCTGCGCGAGCCGTTCGTGCTTTGGCATTCCATGCTCACGATCTCCTTGCTGCTGACCATCCTGGTCTCCTCGGGCCTTGCAGTCGTTCTCTTCGATCCGCCGGCAATGACGTTGAGCTGGATGACGACGGTGATCTTCGGCCTTACGGTCGCTTCAGGGGCGATGTTTACCCACAGCTTCATCGAGCCCGGCCGCATGCATCCGCTCCTCCGGCGGGCACTGCTCTGGTGCGCCGCATGGGCGATGTTTCTGAGCACGTCTCACGCCGCATTCCCGTTCGTGGGACGCTCTGTCCAGTCGACCATATACACGGCGGCCTTTGCTCCGGTGGTCGTCATCTTCATGTTGTCGGTTGCCGACGCACTGAGGCGCGGAAGTCGCGCCGCCAAGTTCCAGGCGATCGGCTATACGCCTGTGATCATTGCCGGATTGGTACGCCTGGCAACGGGAGTGATGCCCTGGCTGCACAGCAATGATGCCATGCTCCTCTTCTATGTGGGTTGCGTATGCGAAGTCCTGTTCACCGCGCTCGGCGTGGCGGACCGCTTCATGACCATCAAGCGCCAGCGGGACAGCGCACGCTTCGAAGCTGAAACGCTTGAGCGCCTGTCCGAACGCGACCCATTGACGGGATTGCTCAACCGGCGCGCAATCGAGCGGAACTTCGAGAAGCTCCGCGCCGAAGGCTACCGCACCCTTGCCGTGCTCGACCTCGACCACTTCAAGGCAATCAACGATGTTCACGGCCATGTGGTCGGCGACGCCGTGCTGAAAGCCGCCGCAGAAGCGCTCCAGGCGGACCCGCAGGTTCATGCATTCCGCCTCGGCGGCGAGGAATTCGTGCTGCTCGCGCACGGGAAAGATGCTGCAGTCCGGGCGGAGCGTCGACGCCAGGCTATCCCTGCCGTCGTCGCCAATGCCGTTCCTGTCCTCGGGCGCCCCGTAACTGCCAGCATGGGCGTCACGGATGCGTCGCCGGGTGCTGACGTGGCGTTCGCAGAACTCTACGAACGGGCCGACAAACTACTCTACAAAGCCAAGCTTGCCGGCCGCAATCGAACCAGAACGGCGTTCGCACAAGGATCGGAGACCGATGTGAATCCGGTTCTTGAACCTGTCGCTCAGCAATCGCTTTCCTCCACCGGAAAGATTTCCGACGTCCGTATGCCGGCTTGCGATTGAAGACGACATTGCCGACTGAGCTGCCATGCCCGACGCCGATGCGGCGAAGGCAGCGATCTCCCTCGCCGGCGCGACGCGCTGTGCCTTCAGCGGCAACCTCGACAAAGCTCCAAATGAGCACGTTCCCGCCGCACTCGACGCTCGTCCACCAGTTCCGCAGGAAGGTCCGCTGTCATTCGGAAGGCGAACTTGCTTGGGGATCTGGTTGTTGGCGCAGGATTTGGCGTTTCTCGGTCGCCCCCTCCCCTCTCAGCCTTGCCGCTTTCCCGCTTGGGTCGGTGCTTTGGTGTGCGCTTTAACGCAGAAAGCCCCGCCGGATTTCTCCGAGCGGGGCTTTGTGATGTTTGGTTGCGGGGGCAGGATTTGAACCTGCGGCCTTCAGGTTATGAGCCTGACGAGCTACCGGGCTGCTCCACCCCGCGTTACCTGGCTTTTGCCTTGGCAAAATACCGACCGGTTTTTGCCATTGGGCAAAATACCGTTGAGTTCGAAGACCTCGAAGCTGTCGAGGATTATAACGCATAAAGGCCGCTTTGCGCGGCCCTTTTTTTGATCGGCTTGGGCCGAGTGTGTGATGAGAAGGGGATCTATGTTTTCAACTTGCCTTTAGCAGACCTGGCAGCGACCTACTCTCCCGCGTCTTAAGACGAAGTACCATCGGCGCTGGGGCGTTTCACGGCCGTGTTCGGAATGGGAACGGGTGCAGCCACCCCGCCAGAACCACCAGGTCGGCTAAGGGCAAGTTGATGAGAAGCTGGTAATGATCTTGCGATCATGTTTTGTCTTTTGTGAACACGTCTTTGGAGCAACAAACCGGACAAATGCCTTGCATTTGCCGGGCCCGTCGCAAAGGCTTTCGCCTTGGCTCTATCAGGACCAACGCTGACGCGTTGGCCTTGAGATGAGCATTTTCAATGAGAACGATCAAGCCAATCGAGCGATTAGTACCGGTAAGCTTCACACATTGCTGCGCTTCCACACCCGGCCTATCAACGTGGTCGTCTTCCACGGCTCTCAAGGGAATACTCGTTTTCAGGTGGGTTTCCCGCTTAGATGCCTTCAGCGGTTATCCCTTCCATATATAGCTACCCTGCTATGCCCTTGGCAGGACAACAGGTCCACCAGAGATATGTCCATCCCGGTCCTCTCGTACTAGGGACAGATCCTGTCAATATTCCTACACCCACGGCAGATAGGGACCGAACTGTCTCACGACGTTCTGAACCCAGCTCACGTACCGCTTTAATTGGCGAACAGCCAAACCCTTGGGACCTGCTCCAGCCCCAGGATGCGATGAGCCGACATCGAGGTGCCAAACAACCCCGTCGATATGGACTCTTGGGGGTCATCAGCCTGTTATCCCCGGCGTACCTTTTATCCGTTGAGCGATGGCCCTTCCACGCGGGACCACCGGATCACTATGACCGACTTTCGTCTCTGCTCGACTTGTCAGTCTCGCAGTCAGGCGGGCTTATGCCATTGCACTCGACGACCGATTTCCGACCGGTCTGAGCCCACCATCGCGCGCCTCCGTTACTCTTTCGGAGGCGACCGCCCCAGTCAAACTACCCACCATACACTGTCCCGGACCCGGATGACGGGCC